>JAICVH010000284.1 GCA_025935435.1 Burkholderiales bacterium | reverse complement strand
GGTGGAGTGCGCTGTTCGCGCCGCAGCCGGTTCAACTGGCGCTTCAGGCGCGCGACCTTGAGCGCAGCCGCGAGCAGTCCGAGCGCCACGCCTGCAGCAAATGCGATCAGAACGACGAATACCAGCGGCGCCTGCCATGAGTAGAACGTGAACACCCGCACGGTCACCGGATCGGCGTTCTGCAGCGAGATGAACAGCAGCGCGATGAACACGACGGAGATGAATATCCACCGCAATATCGTCATGGCCTCACCTCTCCTGGTATTGCGGCTGGCATGTGGTGAGCCACACCGGCCGCGCGTCGGTGCCGATTCGGTGCACCGGCCGCGACCTAACGCGCAGCGTCGATCCGAAACGGCGACGCATCATGTGGCGCGGCGCCGCGCATTGCCGGCTGCCACGGCAACGAAGGGAAGCGGCAATGTTCGATACTTGCCGCGCGGTCACGAGCGAATTGGCGATCGCATGAGTGAAAAAAGAGCGGCCGGCGCATCTCGCGCAGCGGCCGCCCCACCGACGTTCATCGAGTCAATCCTGCGCGACGTCGAAATCGACACGCTCCCGCAGTTCCTTCCCCGCCTTGAAGTGCGGCACGAACTTCTCGGGCACTTGCACCTTCTCCCCGGACTTCGGATTGCGACCCGTTCGCGGCGGCCGGTAATTGAGGCCGAAGCTGCCGAACCCGCGAATCTCGATGCGCTCGCCTTTTGCGAGGCTTTCCGCCATCGCATCGAGCACCATCTTGACCGCCAGTTCGGCGTCCTTGGCAACCAGTTGCGGAAACTGCGCCGCGAGGCGGTCGATCAGCTCCGATTTGGTCATGTCGCTTAGCCCCGCGTCAGCCGGTGGACTTGTTGTCGAGCTTCGCCTTCAACAGCGCACCGAGGTTGGTCGTCCCGGTGCTGGTGCCGGCGTTTTCGGCGGTCATCCGCTGCATCGCTTCCGACTCGTCTGCATTGTCCTTCGCCTTGATCGACAGGTTGATGCTGCGGTTCTTGCGATCGACATTGATGATCATTGCGTTGACCGCGTCACCTTCCTTCAACCGCGTGCGAATGTCCTCGACGCGGTCGCGCGAGACCTCGGATGCGCGCAGATAGCCTTCGATGTCGCCGCCGAGCGCTATCACCGCGCCTTTCGCATCGAGGCTCTTCACCGTGCCGGCCACGACGCTCCCCTTGTCGTGCGTCGCGACGAAGTTGGTGAACGGATCGCCTTCGAGCTGCTTGATCCCGAGCGAGATGCGCTCGCGTTCGACGTCGATCGCCAGCACGACCGCCTCGACTTCCTGCCCCTTCTTGTAGTCGCGCACGGCCGTTTCGCCGGCGTTCGCCCACGACAGATCGGACAGGTGAACGAGACCGTCGATGCCGCCGGGCAGGCCGACAAACACACCGAAGTCCGTGATCGACTTGATCTGTCCCGAGACCTTGTCGCCCTTCTTGTGATTCATCGCGAACTCGTCCCACGGATTCGGCATGCATTGCTTCATGCCAAGCGAGATCCGGCGCCGATCCTCGTCGATTTCGAGGATCATCACCTCGACTTCGTCGCCGAGCTGCACGACCTTCGTCGGATGGATGTTCTTGTTCGTCCAATCCATCTCGGAGACGTGCACGAGACCTTCGATGCCCGATTCGATCTCGACGAACGCACCATAATCGGTGATGTTCGTGACCTTTCCGAAGAGCCGCGTACCCGGCGGATAACGCCGTGACAGCCCGACCCATGGATCGTCGCCCAGCTGCTTCAGGCCAAGCGACACGCGATTCTTCTCCTGATCGAACTTGAGCACCTTTGCCGTGACTTCGTCACCGACCGAGAGCACTTCGGACGGATGCTTGACGCGCCGCCACGCGAGATCGGTGATGTGCAGAAGACCATCGATCCCGCCGAGATCGACGAACGCGCCGTAGTCGGTGATGTTCTTGACGATGCCCTTGACGACGGCGCCTTCCGACAGCGTCGAAAGCAGCTTTTCGCGCTCCTCGCCGAGACTCTCCTCGAGCACGGCACGCCGTGACACGACCACGTTGTTGCGTTTGCGATCGAGCTTGATGACCTTGAAATCCAGTTGCTTGTTCTCGTACGGCGACGTGTCCTTCACCGGACGAATGTCGACGAGCGAACCGGGCAGGAACGCACGGATGCCGTTGATCATCACGGTGAGTCCGCCCTTGACCTTGCTCGTCACGAGGCCTTGCACGACGGAGCCCTGTTCCATCGACGCTTCGAGGTCGTGCCACGCCTTGAGGCGTTTGGCCTTGTCGCGTGAAAGGCGCGTTTCGCCGTAACCGTTCTCGAGACTTTCGATCGCGACCGTCACGAAGTCGCCTGGCTTGACCTCGACCTCGCCCTTGTCGTCCTTGAATTCGTCGATCGGGATGAAGCTTTCCGACTTGAGGCCGGCATTGACGACGACGATGTTGTAATCGACGCGAATGACTTCGGCGGTGATCAATTCGCCCTGGCGCATTTCCTGGCGCGCGAGGGATTCTTCGAACAGCGCGGCGAAATTCTCGGCGCCGCCGCCGGGTGTTGCGGTTTGCGTGGCAGTAGCCATGAGGGTTGGTTCCTTATTCATGTGCCGCCTCGATGCGAGAACCCGTTATCTCGCACCGTAGCGGGCAGGTTGATGTTTTCCGCATCGCTCGCGTCGGCTAGGAAAAGCGCGGGCATGCGGCCCTTTGCGTGAAGGCTTCGCACGCCCCGCGCAACCGGCGGGTCCGTGCTCGAGCCATGCAGTCGCCCGCCTCAGCGCGCACCCGTCCGCTCGCGATAGTGCGCGAGGACGGCGGCGGTAACTTCGGCAATCGACAGATCGGTCGTATCGAGGATCACGGCGTCGGGTGCCGCCGCGAGCGGTGCTGCTGCCCGCGTCGAGTCCCGGGCGTCGCGTTCCCGGATATCGCGCAAAAGACCGTCAATGGTAACCGAGATTCCTTTTGCGATCAACTGCTTATGCCGACGGGCCGCCCGCTGTTCGGCGCTGGCCGTCAGGAACAACTTGAGCCCGGCATCGGGAAACACGACGGTGCCCATATCGCGGCCCTCCGCGACGAGCCCGGGCGGCCTACGAAAGGCGCGCTGCCGGTCGATCAGAGCACTGCGGACCTCGGCATGCACGGCGATCCGCGACGCCGCTGCCGATACCGCTTCGGTGCGCAACGCATCCGCCACATCGCGCCCGTCGAGCATGGCGCGGCCGTTTGCGAAAGACACTTCGAGATCGCCGGTGAGACCGGCCAACGTCGCGCCGTCGTCGAGCGCGATGCCACGCTCGATCGCTCGGAGCGCGATCAGCCGATACAACGACCCGCTGTCGAGATAATGAAAGTCGAGCGCCTGCGCAACCTCATAGGCGATCGTGCCCTTCCCGGAAGCGGCCGGACCATCGATCGCGATCACCGGCGCGGGGGCATCGCTTGCCGCGGTCATGTCACATCCTGTGTGCGATCTTCGCGAACGTTTCGAAGAATCGTGGAAACGTCTTGCGCACACAACCGGGGTCGTTGATCGTCACGCCGGCGCCCCCGAGCGCGGCGAGCGCGAAGCACATGGCGATCCGGTGGTCATCGTACGTGTCGATGTGCGCGTGCCGAAACTGCGCGAGCGGCGCTATTTCAAGCCAGTCGTTGCCCGCTGCGAGCGTTGCACCGAGCTTCGCCAGTTCGGTCGCCATGGCCGAGATCCGATCGGTTTCCTTGACGCGCCAGCTTCCGATGTTGACAAGACGCGTTGGTGCGTTCGCGAAGAGCGCGACGATTGCCAGCGTCATTGCAGCATCGGGAATGGCACTGCAGTCGATCGTGCCGCCTGCGAGCGGCCGACCGCCTCGCGCTTCGATCCAGTCCGCGCCGAACCGCATGTCGGCGCCCAGGCGCGCGAGCACGTCGGCGAACGCGATATCGCCCTGGATCGATTCGCGACCGACGCCGGTGACGCGCACGGGGCCACCGCCAATTGCGCCGGCGGCAAGAAAATACGATGCGGCCGACGCGTCGCCCTCGACGTGCAATTCGCCGGGCGATGCGTAACCGCGTGTCGGCGGGACCTGGAACGTGGCGTCGTCGGGCGTTTGCACGGCAACGCCGAAGCGGCGCATCAGCCGCGTCGTAATTTCGACGTACGGGCGCGAAACCAGCGGCGTCGTCAATTCGATCGTCGTCGACGCGGTGGTCGCCCCGTGTGCAACCGGCAACGCCATCAGGAGCGCCGAAAGAAACTGGCTCGACACGTCGCCTCGGATCGGGATGTGGCCGCCGGCATGGCCACCGGACGCACCGATTGCAAGCGG
>JAICVH010000480.1 GCA_025935435.1 Burkholderiales bacterium | reverse complement strand
GTGGGGCTACGTGCTCGTGGCGCTGGGACTGACACATGTCACGATCGCTTCGGTCACGATCTATCTGCATCGTTCTCAGGCACATCGCGGACTCGATCTGCATCCGATCGCCTCGCATTTCTTCCGCCTCTGGCTGTGGCTTACGACCGGCATGGTGACGAAGGAATGGGTGGCGATTCATCGCAAGCACCACGCGAAGGTAGAAACCGACGAAGATCCGCACAGCCCGCAGACGCGCGGCATTCGAAAAGTGTTGCTCGAAGGCGCGGAGTTGTATCGGATCGAAGCAAAGAACGAGGCTACGCTCGCCGGGTACGGCCACGGCGCCCCCGACGACTGGATCGAGCGCAAGCTGTATACGCCGTATTCGTGGCAGGGCGTGGGCGTCATGTTGCTGATCGACCTCGCGCTGTTCGGTCCGATCGGTGCGACGATCTGGGCGGTGCAGATGCTGTGGATACCGGTCACCGCGGCCGGCATCATCAACGGCATCGGTCACTACTGGGGCTATCGCAATTTCGCGTGCGCCGATGCGTCGACCAACATCGTGCCCTGGGGCATCCTCATCGGCGGCGAGGAGCTTCACAACAACCACCACGCGTACGGGACGTCGGCGAAGTTGTCATCGCGCTGGTACGAGTTCGATATCGGCTGGATGTACATCCGGATCCTCGACATGCTCGGGCTAGCCAAAGTGCGCAAGATTGCGCCGCAGATCCGATTCGACCGCTCGAAAGTGACGCCGGACCTCGCGACGCTGCAGGCGATCATCACGCATCGCTACGCGGTGGCGATGAGCTACGCGCGCTCGGTCAGGACGGCGTGTGGCAGCGAAATCGCGTCGCTTCGCGCGCGGCATGCAAACGTCGACCTCCCGAGCCTGCGTCGTTTGAAACGGTGGCTGGCGGCCGATGAGCACGTGCTGACGGACAGGGAACGTGCGCGCCTCGACCAGGCGCTCGCGAACAGCAAGGTGCTGCGTCAGATCTATCACATGCGCCAGGAGCTCGCGGCGCTGTGGGGTCGCTCGACCGAGTCGTCCGAGCAACTGCTCGCGAGGCTGCAGGACTGGTGTCGTCGCGCCGAAGCGTCGGGTATCGCGCCCCTCGCGCAGTTTTCGCTGCAGCTCAAGCGCTACGCGTAACGCGTCAGCCCTTCATGCGAAAAGCCCGGCGATGCCGGGCTTTTTCGTTTGAATGAAAGCTCGTCGACTTACTTGAGCTTGGTTTCCTTGTACTTGACGTGCTTGCGCGCGACGGGATCGAATTTCATGATCTCCATCTTGTCGGGCATCGTCTTCTTGTTCTTCGACGTCGTGTAGAAGTGGCCGGTGCCGGCCGACGATTCGAGCTTGATCTTGTCGCGGGGCATGATGTCTCCTTGATCGTCAGACGTGTTCGCCGCGAGCGCGCAGGTCGGCTAGCACCGCGTCGATGCCATTCGTGTCGATCGTGCGCAATGCGTTGTTGGTAAGCCGCAGGCTAACCCAGCGGTTTTCGCTCTCGACCCAGAACCGGCGACGCTGCAGGTTGGGCATGAAACGCCGCTTGGTCTTGTTGTTGGCGTGCGAAACGTGATGCCCCACCATAGGGGCCTTTCCGGTGACTTGGCAGACTCGAGCCATCGCTCGCTCCTTGAATGCGGTTGGTGCCGAAGCAAAGCCAGTGATTATGACCCAAAACGGACGGTTTTTCAATGCATTGCATCAGGAAGGCGCCCATTCGGCCGGTGGAGTGCGCTGATACCACCAGGAAGCCGTTAATGGGTTAACCAAGTGGATTCCAGTCTATACCCGCCGTCGGCTCTCTTCTTAACGGTCTTGGCTCTGTTTGGCACAACGACCGTCGCGGCTTACACCCAGAACGTTGAACTCGAGTCAACACTCAGCCGCAGCGAAATGCGGGCTTTGGCGCTCCTCCCGGCCCAAGGCTACAAGAATGGTGCGGCCGGGTTCTTCAAGGATCATGGATTCGTTGTCGTTCCGGGCACCCAACGCGCCTGGTGTCAGTCGCATACCCGAGGCATCCTTCAACCCGGCTGCTACGTTGAGCTCTTCTTTCATCGCCAAGGCGAGAGATCCACGGACAAGAAAGGTGAGCCGTGCGGGTATCTCGGGCGGTGGTTTCAGGCGGTGCCAGGGACGGTATACGTTCCAACCGCAGGATCACCGTTTGCTGCGGCGATTGCGAAAGCGGATCCAACAATCTTCGATCGCGACCTTAACGATCCTTCGCCGCCGAGAGACCTGAGACAAGTGCGACGCCTAGAGGAGTGCTCCGCGAAGCCGTTGCAGCAGTGAGTGGTGCAGCTTCGTTGGATCGTGCAACCGAATCGCCGTTTTCTCGCGGCCTATAACAGACCGCGCTCCGCAAATGAGACGACGCGATGTCCCGCGACAACAAAATGATCGAGCGTTCGAATGTCGACGAGCGCAAGCGCCTGCTTCAGCGCTTGTGTGAGCAGCTCGTCGGCGCGGGATGGCTCAGCCACTCCGGACGGGTGGTTGTGCGCAAAAATCACGGCAGCGGCGTTGCGCGCGAGTGCGGCCTTCACGATCTCGCGCGGATAGACGCTCGTTTGCGAGAGCGTCCCACGGAACAGCTCGTCGGCGGCAAGCAGCCGGTGCTGGCTGTCGAGGAAGAGCACGAAGAACGTTTCGTGCGGCAGCGACGCGAGGGTTAGCCGCAGGTAGTCGCGCACCGCCTCGGGGGACGTCAGGGCGTCGCCGTGAGTCATTTCCTCGCGCAGCAAGCGCCGCGCGAGCTCGATGCCCGCCTTGAGCTTGGCGGCTTTGACGGGCCCTATGCCTTGCGTCCCTGCCAGTTGCGCGATCGGCGCACCAAGCAGCGATGAGAGATTGCCGTGGTGACCGAGCAAACCGCGTGCGACATCGAGCACAGAGGCTTGGGCGTCACTAGGCCCAAGTACGACGGCAATC
>JAICVH010000306.1 GCA_025935435.1 Burkholderiales bacterium | reverse complement strand
CTTGCCGACGTTCGGCAAGCCGACGATGCCACAGCGAAGGCTCATTCGGGCTCCGCCGCATCGCGCGGCCGTGTATGCACCGTCATCATCGCGCGCTCCATGTCGCCGGTTGCAATCTGGGGCCACACGTCGAGCGTGCGGGTGATCGCCGCATCGATCGCCTCGCGATCTGCCGCGGAAGGCGGCTTCAGCACGTAGTCGATCACTTCGCGCTCCGGCAGCTCGGTGTTGCGCGGATGGCCGATGCCGAGGCGCAGGCGCCAGTAATCCGCGCTTCCCAGATGAGCATGGACATCACGAAGACCGTTGTGACCCGCGTGCCCGCCGCCGAGCTTGAGCTTCACGTCGCCGGGACGAAGATCGAGTTCGTCATGCGCAACGAGAATGGCGTCGGACGGAACGCCGAAAAAGCGCGCCAGTGCCGCCACGGGACGGCCGGAGCCATTCATGTACGCCATCGGCTTGCAGATGCGCAGATCGCCGGCCTTCGCAACGTCGGCCTGGAAGCGCGCTTCGTGCGAGAAGTTCGCGTTCAGCAGATCCGCGAGCCTGTCGGCGAACCAGAACCCGGCGTTGTGGCGCGTGTTCGCATAGCCGCGGCCGGGATTGCCGAGGCCGGCGACGAGCCGGATCGCAGTGGACATCGTGCGCGCTCGAAACGATTCCGTCGATGCCGCGACGGCCGGTGCCTATGCGGCGGCGCCGACGACCTTTGCTCGCGTCGTGCCGAAACGACGGCGTTATTTCTTCTTTTTGTCGTCGCCGCCCGCTTCCTTCTTGCCGCCCTTTTCTTCGGGCTTGGCCTCTGCCGGCTTCGCCCCTTCCGCTGCGGGCGCTGCGACAACCCCGGCGACTGCCTCGCCTTCGGCGGCGACCTCCTCGGTTTCCACGACGGCCTTGGGCACGACGGCCGTTGCAACCACCGGATCACCGGTGCGATGCGAAACGGCGGCGACACCGGCCGGCAGCTTCACGCCGGACACGTGCAGCGAATGCGCGGTGTCCAGCTGTGAAAGGTCGACTTCGATGAACTCGGGCAGGTCCTTCGGCAGGCACATGATGTCGATCTCGGTCATCACGTGGCTGATGATCGCGCCCTGCGTCTTGACCGCCGGCGACATCGCCTCGTTGACGAAGTGCAACGGTACCTTCATGTGGATCTTGCGTGACGGATCGATGCGCTGGAAGTCCACGTGCAGCACCTCGTTGCGAAACGGATGCATCTGCACGTCGCGCAGCAGCACCTGCGTGCTCGCGCCGTCGACCTTCATCGTGAGGATCGACGAATGAAAGACTTCGTTGCGCAACGCGTGGATCAGCGCGTTGTGATCGAGCTCGATCGGTTGCGGGGGCGTGGGTCCACCGTAAACGATGCCCGGCGCCTTGCCCGAGCGACGCATGCGGCGCGATGCGCCGCGGCCTTCGGTGGCTCGCGGAAATGCCGTGAATTCGATCGTGGCCATGTTGGCGACTCCTTCGCAGTGTCTGCGGCCTTCCGGGATCGATACCGGTCGTCCGCGATGGCGGCAAAACGTTGAATTATATCAAATCAGTAGCGGAAGACGCCGCCTCGTCGTCGTCGATCCCGAGTTTCCATCAGGGCATCAACTGCCCCCCGTTCACCTCGATGATCTGGCCGGTGACGAAGCCGGACAGCGCGTCCGACGCGAGATAAAGGAACGCACCGGCGCATTCCTCCGCGGTACCGAGACGATTCATCGGAATCTGCGCCTTGAAGCTCTCGAGCATCGCCGGCGTCGAATAGCGTTCGTGGAACGGCGTGACGATCACGCCCGGCGACACGGCGTTCACCCTGATATTGTCTTTGACGACTTCGCGCGCGAGGCCGTGGGTGAATGTCGAGATGAAGCCCTTGGCCGACGCGTACATCGCGGCGCCGGGTCCGCCGCCGACGCGCGCCGCGATCGACGTCACGTTGATGATGTTGCCCCGGCCACTCTTGCGCATGTGCGGCACCGCCGCCGAGCACGCCGCGACCGCGGAGCGCACGTTGAGATCGATGACGGCGTCGAAGAAGGCGTCGTCGATCTCGGCGATCGGCACGCGCTGCACGAGCCCGCCCGCGTTGTTGACGAGGATGTCGAGCCCGCCGTAGTGCGCCGCCGTTGCGTCGACAACCTCGCGCGCCTTGCTCGATGCGCGCAAATCGCCGCCGACGAGAAACGCTTCGGCTCCGGCAAAACGGACGTCGGCCGCCACCTCCTCGGCTCGGTTCAGGCTCGCGTTGTAGTGAATCGCGACGCGGCAGCCGGCGCGGGCAAATGCCCGTGCCGCGGCAGCGCCGATCCCGGTCGACGCACCGGTGACCAGCACGATCTTCCCGACGAGGTCGGGAGCCATCACGTCCGCCATCGCTTCACTCCGTGAACAGTGAGGACACCGATTCCTCGTTCGAGATGCGCGTCATCGTTTCGGCCAGCAGCTGCGCACAGGAAAGCTGCCGGAGCTTCGGGCACGCCTGCGCTTCCTGCGACAGCGGGATCGTGTCGGTGATGACGATCTCGTCCATGTCGGAGGCCGTGATGCGCGGGACGGCGCCGCCGGAAAGTACCGGATGCGTGCAATACGCGACGACCTTTTGCGCGCCATGCTCCTTCAGCGCCGTTGCGGCCTTGCACAGCGTATTCGCGGTGTCGACGATGTCATCCATGATGACGCACGTGCGACCGTCGACGTCACCGATGATGTTCATCACTTCGGCGACGTTCGCCTTCGGCCGCCGCTTGTCGATGATCGCAAGGTCCGAATCGAGACGTTTGGCGATCGCGCGCGCGCGAACGACGCCGCCGACGTCAGGCGACACCACGAGCAGGTTGTCGTAGTTTCGCTTCCACAAGTCGCCGAGCAGGATGGGCGTCGCGTAGATGTTGTCGACCGGAATATTGAAGAAGCCCTGGATCTGATCGGCGTGGAGGTCCATCACCATCACCCGATCGACGCCGACGGTGGCGAGCATGTCCGCGACGACCTTCGCCGTGATCGGCACGCGCGCCGAGCGAGGCCTGCGATCCTGCCGTGCGTAACCGAAATACGGAATCGCGGCAGTGACGCGTGCAACCGACGCGCGCTTCAGCGCATCGACCATCACCAGCACTTCCATCAGATTGTCGTTGGTCGGCGCGCACGTCGACTGCAGCACGAAGGCGTCGCGACCCCGCACGTTCTCCAGGAGCTCGACCATCACCTCGCCGTCGGAAAAGCGTCCGACGACGACGCGGCCGAGGCTGATGTTCAGATGTCGGCACACCGCTTCCGCGAGCTTGGGATTCGCGTTGCCGGTGAAGATGCGCATGCGCTCGAAGGCCATCGCTCGACCGTAAAGGTTGTCGTCGGATTCGCCGCGCGCGCGGCTTTAAGCGTCGGACGGGCACGCTGCTACACGAAACGCCGCCCGCGACGATGAAGAAAAATGGCTGGGGAGGAAGGATTCGAACCCTCGAATGCCGGAATCAAAATCCGGTGCCTTAACCAACTTGGCGACTCCCCAGCGGAAACCTTCGTGCGGCGTGCGTTTCCGCCACGGACGGGTCGAAACGTTACGCGAACGACGCGGCCTCGCGGATCGCCAACGCGGCTCACTGCGTGCGCTCGTGCACGTAACCTTCGGAAAAGACATCCATTTTCGCCGACGGCGTACCGGGTGTCAAATTGTGCAGGTTGCGTGGGCGTACGCGCGACGCGGAAATTCCGCGTCACTGCCAGCGATCGACGACGACGCGAACGTCGACCGCTTCAGCGCCGGGAAGGGTCAGCACGACGCGCGCAGGGCGACGGGCCGCGTCATCGGCGTACCCATACGCGATCTCCCATCCGTCCTGACGCAAGAGCGAAACACGCGCGCGCGAATCGCGTTCGATCGTATAGGGCGCACCGGTGCGCGGGATGCCGCGCACCCACGAGGCGAGTCCATCGACGGGAATCGTCACGCCGAAAGCGCGCTCGGTCAGCTCACGCCACGACGACGCCTGTTCCGTGCGGCCGTCCTGCAGCCTCACGCTGACGCCACCCGCATTGCCTTCGAGCCGGGCGAGCGTCTGTCCGAGCGGCGATGCGAGATCG
>JAICVH010000281.1 GCA_025935435.1 Burkholderiales bacterium | reverse complement strand
CCGCCCGAGGGCGCATCGTGACGCGCATGCCTGTGTTGTTCATCGGCCATGGCAGCCCGATGAACACGCTCGAATCGAACCGGTATACCCAAGCGTGGCGCGACATCGGCGCGAGGCTGCCTCGGCCGCGAGCGCTCCTGGTGGTTTCCGCGCATTGGTACATCGGCGCAACCGCGGTCACGGCCATGCCGAAGCCGCGCACGATTCACGACTTCTACGGTTTCCCGCGTGAATTGTTTGCGTTCCAGTATCCGGCGCCGGGCGCGCCGGACGTCGCCGCCGAGGTGGTCGAAACCTTCAAGCCGGGTTGCGTCGGCCTCGACAACGACGAGTGGGGGCTCGATCACGGCACCTGGAGCGTGCTCGCGCACCTGTATCCCGGCGCCGACGTGCCGGTGGTCCAGCTCTCGATCAACGCGCTGAAACCGCTTGCCTACCACCTCGACATCGCCGCACGTCTCGCGCCACTGCGGGATCGCGGTGTCCTGATCCTCGGCAGCGGCAATGTCGTGCACAATCTGCGGCTCGTCGATCGTCAGCGCTCGGACGAGGGCTTCGACTGGGCACATCGGTTCGACGACGCCGTCAACGAGCAGATGACGCGCGATCCCGGCAATATCCTCGCGGTGACCGGCCACGACGATTACGCGCAGGCGGTGCCGACGCCTGACCACTTCATTCCGCTTCTCTATGTGGCAGGCCTTGCGTCCGCCTCCGATCCTGCGCGCGCAGTCGTCAACGGCTATTCGCTCGGTTCACTGTCGATGACCTGCTATGCCGTCGGTGCCGACGTCCACGCCAACGCGTTCGAAGGCGCTGCCGCCGCGCCGCTGCCGCGCGGCATTTCGCCGGATAACACGAACACCTGAAGCGCGCCGAACGGTGCGAGCGAATGGTTCGCCGGCCCGCGCGATGACGCTCAAACCATCGTGACCTTGCCGGTCGACAGGTCGTACATCGCCCCGACGATGTCGATCTTCTTGGCGGCATAACGTTTCTGCACGATCGACGGCGTGTTCTTCAACCGGGTCACCTGGCGGCGCACGTTTTCGGCCGTCGCGGCGGCGAGCAGATCCTTCGCCGACGCCTTCTCGGCGGCCATCACGGCCGGCTTGATCGCGGTCACCAGCGCGGGCAGATGACCGGGCAGGGCGGCCTTGGTCTTGACCACCTTGATCGCTGCATCCACGGCCCCGCACCCGCTGTGCCCGAGCACCATGACGAGCGGTGCGCCCAGGAACTGGACGCCATATTCGAGCGACGCCAGCAGGTCCGGCGTGACAATGTTGCCGGCGACCCGCACGATGAACAGATCGCCAGGCCCCTGATCGAACGCAAGCTCCGGCGCGACGCGGGAATCGGCGCAACTGAGGATCGCCGCGATCGGATACTGGACTTGCGCACGGGCGGCGCGTCCGGCGGAAAAGTCCCGCTCGTTCGGGGTGTTCGCAGCGTAGCGGGCGTTGCCTTCCATGACGCGCTTCACGACGTCGGCGGGCGCCATGACGTTCTGCGGCGTTGCTCCGGGCGCAGGCGGATCGGCCGCGAACGCCGCGCCGATCGTCGCAGGCATCAATGCTGCGACGCTGCCGGTCCGCAGAAACTGGCGCCGGGACAGGACGGGTTCGTGCTGGTGATCGGAATCGCACATTCTTGGTCTCCCTCGAGTTGACGTCATCGTGCGCGTGATCTTGGCTCCCTGGTTCTACGCGCGGATCCGCAACATGCGGCTTGCACCTTGCGATCGTCAGAGCGCCTTGACGAGCTCCGGCACGATCGTGAACAGATCGCCCTGCAACGCGTAATCGGCGATCGAAAAGATCGGCGCGTCGGCGTCCTTGTTGATCGCGACGATGACCTTGCTGTCCTTCATGCCGGCCAGGTGCTGGATTGCGCCGCTGATGCCGATCGCGATGTAGAGCTGCGGCGCGACGATCTTGCCGGTCTGGCCGACCTGCAAATCGTTCGGTGCATAGCCGGCGTCGACCGCCGCACGACTTGCGCCGATCGCAGCGCCGAGTTTCTCGGCAAGCGGCACGAGCAGTTCGTTGAATTTTTCGCTGCTGCCGAGTGCGCGACCGCCGCTGACGATCACCTTGGCCGACGCGAGCTCGGGACGATCGCTTTTCGTCACTTCGCGGCGCACGAACGCGCTCAGGCCGCTATCTGCCACGGGCGTCACGGCTTCGATGGGCGCGCTGCCACCATCGCCGGCCGCGTCGAACCCGGTCGCGCGGACGGTGATGACCTTGACCGCGTCGCTGCTTTGGACGACCGCGATCGCGTTGCCCGCGTAGATGGGACGCTCGAACGTGTCGGGCGCGTCGACCTTGGTGATGTCGCTCACCTGCGCGACGTCGAGCTTGGCCGCGACGCGCGGCGCGACGTTCTTGCCGTGAGCCGTGGCGGGGAACAGGATGTGCGTGTAGCTCGCTGCGATCGCGAGCACCTGCGCAGCGACATTCTCCGCGAGTTGTTCTGCGAATTGCGGGCCATCGGCGACGAGCACTTTTCGAACACCCGCGATGCGCGCCGCTTCCTGTGCGGCCTGCATGGCGTCGTGTCCAACAATCAGTACGTGCAGATCCTCACCGCACTGCAGCGCGGCAGTCACCGTGTTGCGGGTCGCCGCCTTCAGGCTGCCGTGCTCGTGCTCCGCAATGACCAGAATTGCCATTCAGATCACCTTCGCTTCGTTCCGGAGTTTGGTTACGAGTGTGGCGACGTCGGGCACCCGAACGCCTGCACCGCGCTTCGCTGGCTCGGTCACCTTCAACGTTTTCATCCGCGGCGCCACGTCGACGCCGAGATCGGCGGGCTTCAGCGTCTCGAGCGGTTTTTTCTTCGCCTTCATGATGTTCGGCAGCGTGGCGTACCGCGGTTCGTTCAGGCGCAGGTCGGTCGTGATCACGGCCGGCAGCTTGACGCTGATCGTCTCGAGACCCCCATCGACTTCGCGCGTCACGGTCGCGGAGCCGTCCGCGATTTCGACGCTGCTCGCGAACGTGGCCTGCGGCAGATTGGCGAGCGCCGCCAGCATCTGGCCGGTCTGGTTGCAGTCATCGTCGATCGCTTGCTTGCCGAGGATCACGAGCGTCGGTTGCTCCCTGTCAAACAGCGCCTTCAGCAGTTTTGCCACGGCGAGCGGCTCGAGCGTTTCGCTCGTTTCGACGAGGATCGCGCGATCTGCGCCAAGCGCGAGCGCCGTGCGCAGCGTCTCCTGGCACTGCGCGACTCCGCAGGATACGGCGACCACTTCGGTGGCGACGCCTTTCTCCTTCAGCCGTACGGCTTCTTCGACGGCGATTTCGTCGAACGGATTCATCGACATCTTCACGTTGGCGAGATCGACGCCGCTGCCGTCGGGCTTGACGCGGATCTTGACGTTGAAATCGACGACCCGCTTGACCGGAACGAGAATCTTCATGCAGTCACTCCATCAGCGTTTGTGCACGGCAATTACGACCTCGTCGCTTGCATCGCCATCTTCTGCAGCATCCGCTCGGCGCCGGCGTTGAACTGACCGGAGCCTGCGAGATTCGCACCGCCGTCGCAGACCACGACGCAACCGGAGATGTACGAAGCAAGCGGCGACGCGAGGAACACGGCCGTCTGGCCGATGTCGTCGACCGTTCCCATGCGGCGCAGCGGCACCGCGTCGATGATCGCCTGCTTCGCTTCGGGGCTCGCCAGCCGCTTCATGCCTTCGGTGCCCTCGATGGGCCCCGGCACGATACTGTTGACGCGAATGCCGTAGCCGCCCCATTCGAGCGCAAGATTGCGCATCATCATGTCGATGCCGGCCTTGGCGGCGCCCACGTGCACCTGATACGCATGCGGCATGTACGCCATGCCCGCGGAAATGTAAATCAGCACGCCCTTGGTTTCCTTGAGCTGCGCAAAGGCGGCGCGCGAAGCATTGAAGGAGCCGAGCAGGTCGATGTCGACGACGGTCTTGAAGCCGTTGGCGGAGAGCTTTTCCGCAGGCACGAGGAAATTGCCCGCCGCGCCGCAGACGAGCACGTCCATCGGCCCGAGTTCGGCCCGGCTCCGCGCGAAGGCTGCTTCCAAGGCGGCGTAGTCGCGTACATCGGCTGCGACCGGACATGCCTTCGCGCCCAGCGCGCGCAATTCTTCCGCGGCGGCGTCGAGCCTTTCCTGCGTGCGGCCGCATAGCGCGATGTTGGCGCCAAGCGCTGCAAAATTCCTCGCAATCCCAAGGTTGATCCCGCTGCCGCCGCCGGTGACGAACACCGTCCTGTCCCGGAAAAGATCGCGCGCGAAATACTGCGAAACCTGCATCGGTGTCTCCTCAGTCGAACTTCGAAAAGTCCGGCGCGCGCTTTTCGAAGAATGCACT
>JAICVH010000320.1 GCA_025935435.1 Burkholderiales bacterium | reverse complement strand
GACGCGCGTCACGCGCGACGCGTAGCGTCTGCGTTGCATTCTGCGATGAGTGCGTTCCGTTTCGAGGCAGTCGACGCGCAAGGGCGGCTGCAGCACGGACTGCTCGATGCAGACAACGCGCGCGCCGCGCGCGACCGGCTGCGCGCGGACGGCCTCACGCCGACCGCGATCGACGCGGCGCCCGCGCGTGCGCCTGCATTGCAGCGGACGCGGCTTGCGTCCGCGTCGCTTGCGTTGCTGACGCGGCAGCTCGCGACGCTCGTGCAGTCGGGAATGCCGCTCGAGCACGCGCTGGTCGCCGTCTCCGAGCAGTCGGATGATGAAGCGGTGGCGAAGCTCGTTCTCGCCGTTCGCACGCACGTGCTCGCCGGCGAATCGTTGCAAGCGGCGTTGTCGCGGTTTCCCCGCACCTTCACGCCGCTCTACCGCGGACTGATCGCGGCAGGGACTGAAACCGGTCGACTGTCGGAAGTCCTCGCACGGCTTGCCGACTACCTCGATGCGCGTCTCGCGCTACGCCAGAAGTTCGTCGTCGCGCTGATCTATCCGGCACTCGTGACCGTCATTGCAGTCGGCGTGATCGCGATCCTGGTCGCGTACGTGGTACCGCAGGTCGTGTCGGTCTATCAGCAAAGCCGTCAGACGTTGCCGCTATTGACGCAGGCGCTCATCGCGACGAGCGCGTTCTTTCAGGCGACCGGCTGGCTGTGGCTTGCCGTGCTGGCGGGCGCCGTCGCGGTATTCGGCGTCGCGCGCCGACGCGAGCGGGCACGGGCGAAGATCGACGCGATGCTCCTGCGTATTCCGGGCGTCGGGCGGCTGGCGGCAGGACTTGATACCGCGCGCTATGCGAGCACGCTCGCGATCCTCGTCGGCAGCGGCGCACCGCTGCTGCGCTCGCTCGATGCTGCGGCGGACGTCGTGCGAATGATCCCGCTGGCGGTTGCAGCCCGTAAAGCGGCCGGCCTCGTACGCGAGGGCGTGTCGCTGTCACGCGCTCTGAAGGAACAAAAGGCGTTTCCGCCGGTTCTCATTCACCTGATTGCCAACGGCGAGCAAAGCGGAGCACTCGCGCCAATGCTCGTTCGTGCGGCAGGCGAACTGGAGCGCGAAGCTGAAAGGCGGTTGACCTGGCTCGCAGCGCTGATCCAGCCGACGTTGATCGTGGTTATGGGCGGGATCGTCCTCGTACTGGTGCTGGCGGTGATGCTGCCGATCGTGACGATGAATCAGCTGGTGAGGTGAAAATCGAGCACGTAGGTGCAGCCAAGCGAGGTGCGCCGGATGTCGGAAAACGTTACAGCCACACTCGCGCCTATCGCTTACCCGTTGATTTTTTGCGTTGGCACGCTGCATGCGTGAGATACATACCCCGTGCTGCAAGAGCGTTGTATAGCTGCAGCGCGAAAAGAAGCCCGGAGACACCGGCGGTGCAGGGGAGGGTCATGGCAAAGAGACGCCGTTGGTTGGACGCGGTCGCTATCGCGTTGCTCGCAGCGTTCAATCCGTATACGGCCGCGGCGGCCTCGGTAATCTCGGTCGACCCCGCCAATTACATCCCGACCCCTCCTCCATACGTTGGGTCAACAGTCTTCGTCGTACCGATCGAAATCAGCGGTGCGGCCGATCTGACCTTCTGGCAATTCGACCTCCTGTACGACGCGACTGATGTACAAATCAATACGTCGTGCGACCCGTTCAGCGATCCTTTTTGCAGCCTATTCACGGGTCCGGTGACCGAAGGGCCGTTCTTTCAAAGCCTCTCGCCGTTCAATGTCTTCAACCCGGGCTTCATCCTTCTGGATGGCATCACGTCCGAACAATTGGGCAACCTCATTGCCGTCAACGGGACGTTTGCTGGTTCGCTCCCGGGCCCGTCGGGCGATGGCATCCTGGCCTACGTGGAATTCATCACCACGGCAAATGGGACGGGTCAGTCGCCCATCACGGTGACCAACGTGTCCACGACCTCGTCCGCGGCGCCGGAACCAACCACGCTCGCGCTGCTTGTCGTTGCTCTTGCGCTATTACGCAGCCGAAGGTCGGTCCGACGCGAGCGGCTTCGGTAGCATCGGGCACACAGGATGGCAGCACCCCATCGCGCCCGCAGTGTCTGCGGGGCCTTGACGGCCGCGTTCATTTTCCAAGGTTGCAGCGAGTCGTCTCCGGTTGGTTCAGATGAAAGACATTTCGGCCCGATCGCGGGTCGCACGGTCGCGCGCGAGCCGTGGCAGCCCGCGGGCGTCGAGAAGTTCGAGCCCAACGACGTCGACGTGGCGCCGCAGCTTTCACGGCTCAAGAACGGCGGTGCGGACCGTTCCCAAGTTCGCAGCGGCGGGCCGACCGTTGAAATATCACAGGTCGCTAGCGCGACCCCGCTCGCGCAAGACCAGACAGAAGAGCCTCCACCATGGTTGGGTGAGCTGCTTCACGCTCCGGATCCGAATGTGCGGATCCAGGCATTAGATGCGTGGGCGCGACAGCCTCGCGCACCGCTCGACGGACTGACCTACGCGCTCGTCGATTCGGACGAGTCGGTGCGCGGGCGAGCACAGGAGGTGTTGGAGCAGGAGTTGGCGCGACGTTGAGCCACAGCAGGGAGACAGAATGTCGGATAGAGCATTTCAGCGCAGCTGACAACAAGGAGAGAACATGATGAAGCACAAACGTTTATACGTATTGGGGGTCGCATTCAGTTTGTTCGTCGTCGCTGCGAACCTTGCCGGCGCCGTGACGGTTGCGGCCGGACCGTATTACGCCGCCCCGTCGTGGGATCAGCAGTTGCCGGCGTCGACGCGGTTCATCGTGTTATCGAATTGGGTTGATGTCAATTTTCCTTCGGGAGGTGCAGCAGTGCTGGACCGCGAGACTGGGCTGGTCTGGGAGAGGTCGCCGGATGAGACCCGACGAGATTGGTTCGAGGCGCAGTTCGCTTGCCTCAGTAAAAATACGGGAGGGCGGGGCGGGTGGAAGTTGCCGAGCATTCAAGAACTGCGCAGCCTCGTCGACCCCACGCAGTCCAATCCCGCATTTCCTGCAGGCCATCCTTTCATGCGCGTCCAGTCCCACTATTGGTCGGCGACGACTCAAGCTGGGCTAAGCAACGCCGCGTGGGGCTTGGTCTCCAGCCTCGGCAGCGTGACCCAAGTCCTCAAGTCCGGCACGATCTTCGTCTGGTGTGTGCGCGGCGGCCCCGGGGGTGAAGATCAATAATTGGTCCGTGGGGTGATTGGATCGACGACGCGTTGTAGACGGCCGCTTTCAATAGCGAATCCCGAATGCACGCCAAGCATTATTGCTGTCCGCTGATCACGCGGACTGGGACGGCCGTTAGGCTGGCGACGGTTTGCTACACCCGACCGCCATGGCCAGCCGAGCGTGTTTGAGCGCAACTCTGGCGAGCCAGCCGGAGCGACCCACACCGACAGGCGGCTCGCCGTTCGCCTCGACCGGCTTTGATGACTTTCTCGGCAGTTGTTATGGTAGTTGCGCTTGGGAGTCTTTCCGTAACGGATCGGCGCGATTGTCTGGCCGGCTTCGCCGCCTCGACATCTGATACCGCGTGGGGCGACAGGTCGTTTCGCATCCGCGACCCTCGATGCGTTGGCGCGACAGCGCGGATCGGGACGAGGATCTCGCGGTTGTCACGAATCGCGGCCGCGTGACGTAGACTTCAAGAATGGCGACGTCGGCAACGACGTGGAGTTCAATACGAACGAGGTTGATGTGTTTGGATATCGAGACGACTTGGTTCGACTTGCACGTGCGTGGTCGCGGTCGTCGATCGGATGCTCGATTCTTCTCGTTGTATTTACCTTCTTTGCGTGTTGCATGGCCCGCGCAGCCGACCTGCCGTCGAAGTTCGACCCGGCGCGCGATGCGGCAGCGGACGTCGCACATGCGGTCGCCATCGCCAAGGCGCAGGGCAAGCGCGTCATCGTCGATGTCGGCGGCGAATGGTGCACCTGGTGCCACATCATGGATCGCTTC
>JAICVH010000033.1 GCA_025935435.1 Burkholderiales bacterium | reverse complement strand
TCATCGATCTGCCCATGAACATCGTCTATGGCGTCTGCATGTTCGGTTTCGCGTGTGCGTGCCTGCGTTCGATCCAGGTCGCCGTCCTGAACTGGCGCCGCGGCTACAGCGCGCTCGAGCGTCCCGACAAAGCAGACGAGATTGCGGCATGAGCGCGAAGGGCCGTCCCGAGCGCGAATTAGCTCCGCAGCGCGAAGCGCGGAGGAACGTCCGGTGACCGCGAAGGGCCGTCGCGAGCGCGAATCAGCTCCGCAGCGCGAAGCGCGGAGGAACGTCCGGTGACCGCGAAGGGCCGCGCTTGAGCGCGAATCAGCTCCGCAGCGCGCGGGCCAGGGGATAGTGCGGTGAGTGCCCGATGACTCCGGCGCTGCTTGGCTCGTTCCTCGCGATGATGACGACCGGCGTGCCGGTCGCGATTGCGATGGCCGGATCGGCACTGGTCTACATCCTGCTGACCGGCAACACGCCGCCGTTCGTCGTCGTGCACCGGATGATCAGCGGCATCGACAGCTTTCCATTGCTTGCGGTGCCGTTCTTCATCTTCGCCGGCAACCTGATGAACAACGCGGGTATCACCAACCGCATCTACGATTTCGCGCTCGCGCTCGTCGGCTGGCTGAAGGGCGGCCTCGGCCACGTCAACATCCTCGGTTCGGTGATCTTCGCCGGCATGTCGGGCACCGCCATCGCCGATGCCGCGGGTCTCGGCACGATCGAGATCAAGGCGATGCGCGACAAGGGTTACGACCTGGGCTTCTCCGTTGGCGTGACGGCGGCGTCGGCAACGCTCGGCCCGATCATTCCGCCGTCGCTGCCCTTCGTCATCTACGCGACGATGGCCAACGTCTCGGTCGGCCAGCTGTTCCTCGCCGGCATCCTTCCCGGCGTCGTGATGGCGATCCTGATGATGCTCACCGTCGCCTACTACGCACACAAATACAAGTGGGGCGGCGACGTTCGCTTCGAAGCCGCACGCATCCTGAAGGCGTTGACCGAGCTGGCGGTCGTCATTGGTTTTCCACTCGCGATGTGGGGTGCAGTCAGCGCAGGCATGCCGTTCAACTACGCACTCGGACTCGGTCTCGGACTGCTGTTTCTTGCCGACTGGAAGTTTCGTTTCGATGCGGTGATGCCGATCATGACGCCGATCCTTCTGATCGGCGGCATGGCCACCGGCGTGTTCACGCCGACCGAAGGCGCGATTGCCGCGTGCGTGTGGGCGCTGATCCTCGGCCTCGTCTGGTACCGGACGATGACGCCGCGAATGCTCGTCAAGGTCAGCATGGATACGATCGAGACGACCGTGACCGTGATGTTCATCGTCGCGGCGGCGTCGATCTTCGGCTGGCTGCTGACGGCGACGCGTGTGACCGATATGGTCGCGATGTGGGTGCTGTCGTTCACGCACAGTCCGTGGGTGTTCCTGCTGCTCGCCAATCTGCTGATGCTGTTCGTCGGCTGCTTCCTCGAGCCGACGGCGGCGATCCTCATTCTCGTGCCGGTGCTGTTGCCCGTCGTGCAGCAGCTCGGGATCGATCCGGTGCATTTCGGGCTCGTCATGGTCTTGAACCTGATGATCGGCCTGCTGCATCCGCCGATGGGCATGGTGCTTTTCGTGCTCGCCCGCGTGGCGAACCTGTCGATCGAAAAGACGACGATGGCGATCGTGCCGTGGCTGATTCCGCTTCTGCTGTCGCTCGTGCTGATCACGTACGTGCCGCAGATTGCGCTGTGGCTGCCGCACCTGTTGATGCGTTGACATGACCGCCACCCGCGAAGCGACCGAGTCGTCTGCCGCCGATCGCATCGCGCGTGTCGAGATCTGGCAGGTCGACCTCGCGCCGAAGGTCGCGCGGAGCGACGCGATCCAGTCTTTCGTCACGCAGGAGACGCCGATCGTCCGCATCACCTGCGCCGACGGCGCGCAGGGCACCGGATATGCATACACGATCGGCACCGGCGGCTCGTCGGTGTTCGCGTTGCTGCGCGATCACCTCGCGCCGCGGTTGATCGGTCGCAACGCAGCCGAAATCGAGCGGACGTGGAAGGAGCTCTTTTTTCACACGCACGCCACGGCGGTCGGCGCGATTACGAGTCTTGCGCTGGCCGCGATCGACACGGCGCTGTGGGACATCAAGGCACGGCGCGCCGTCGCGCCCTTGTGGCAGTGCGCAGGGGGCGCACAACGGCGCGTTCCGGTCTACACGACCGAAGGCGGGTGGCTCCATCACTCGCGCGAGCAGCTCGTCGACGAAGCACAATCCGCCAAAGCGCAAGGTTTTCGGGGCGCCAAGGTGAAGGTCGGCCGCCCGTCGATCCGCGAAGACGTCGAGCGACTGTCAGCGGTCCGCGAAGCCGTGGGCGATACGTTCGAGCTCATGGTCGATGCGAACCAGGCTTTCACCGTCGCCGAGGCGCGACGGCGTGCCCATGCCTTTGCGTCTCTCGCACTCGGGTGGCTCGAGGAACCGTTGCCGGCCGAAGACATCGCCGGACACGCCGAACTTGCCGCCGCCGCGACGATGCCGATCGCCGTGGGCGAGTCGCTCTACCATCCGTCGCATTTCCGCGAATATCTGGAGCGGCGTGCGTGCTCGATCGTTCAGGTCGACTGCGCGCGCATCGGCGGCATCACGCCGTGGCTCAAGGTCGCTCACCTCGCCGAGTCTTTCAATGTGGCGGTGTGCCCTCATTTTCTGATGGAACTTCACGTGTCTTTGACGGCCGCCGTGCCGAACGGCGCGTGGGTCGAATACATCCCCCAGCTCGATGCAGTCACGACGTCCCGGCTGACGATCGACGACGGCTATGCTGTGCCGCCGGCTGCACCGGGCCTCGGCATCGACTGGGACTACGCCGCGGTCGACCGCACGGCGGTCGCACGCGCAACGCTCGGATCGGACTCGACTTTCCGGCGCACCCAAGTTAGCGGTGGTACCGACTGATCATCGGAAAATCGAGTCTGACCCTACTTTCGTCCACGGAATTCATATGCTCACGAGATCATCGCTGACGATCCGGCTGCATCCTGCCGACGACGTCGTTATCGCCCGCCAGCAACTGATCGGTGGCACTCGGCTGCTCGACGAGGACGTTCTCGTCGCCGGGCTCGTGCCACCGGGACACAAGGTCGCCACCCGCGCGATTGATGCGGGCACTCCGGTGCGCCGCTACAACCAGATCATCGGTTTCGCGAGCCGGCCGATCGCCGCGGGCGAGCACGTGCATCTGCACAATCTGGCGATGGGCTCGTTCGACCGCGACTATGCGTTCGGCGTCGATGTGCACCCGACCGCCTACGTCGATCCGCCCGCGATGTTCGACGGCATCGTTCGACGCGGCGGACCCAACAACGGCAAGGTTGGCACGCGCAACTACATCGGCATCCTGTCGACGGTCAATTGCTCGGCGACCGTTGCGCGCGGAATTGCCGATCATTTCTCGCGCGAGCGCCTCGCTGCGTTTCCGAATGTCGACGGCGTCGTCGCGCTGACGCACGGCTCCGGGTGCGGCATGGATACGCACGGCGAGGGGATGCAGATCCTGCGTCGCACACTCGGCGGCTACGCGAAACACGCCAATTTCGGCGGGGTGCTGATCGTCGGTCTCGGTTGCGAAGCGAATCAGATCAGCGCGCTCCTTGGCGCGCAGGCGCTGACCGAAGGGCCGCTGCTGCGGACGTTCTCGATTCAGGACACCGGGGGCACGGCGAAAACGATCGCACGCGGCATTGCGATGATCGGCGAGATGCTGCCACACGCCAACGACGTCGCCCGCGAGCCCGTACCAGCGTCGCACATCACGGTCGGATTGCAGTGTGGCGGCTCCGATGGTTACTCGGGCATCACGGCGAATCCCGCGCTCGGTGCGGCCGTCGACCTGCTCGTCCGGCACGGCGGAACAGCGATCCTGTCGGAAACGCCCGAGATCTACGGCGCCGAACATCTGTTGACGCGTCGTGCCGTGTCGCGCGCAATCGGGGACAAACTCGTCGCGCGCATTCGCTGGTGGGAAGACTACACGGCGCGCGAACGCGGCGAGATGAACAACAACCCGTCACCCGGCAACAAGGCGGGCGGCCTGACGACGATCCTCGAGAAATCGCTCGGCGCCGTCGCCAAGGGCGGTACGACGAATCTGGTCGAGGTCTACGAATATGCCGAGCCGGTGACCGCGAAAGGCTTCGTCTACATGGACACGCCGGGCTACGACCCGGTGTCCGCTACCGGCCAGGTCGCGGGCGGTGCCAACATGATTGTGTTCACGACCGGTCGTGGCTCCGCGTACGGCTGCGCACCCGCGCCCTCGCTCAAGCTTGCGACCAACACGCCGTTGTGGGTGCGTCAGGAAGAGGACATCGACCTCAACTGCGGAGAGATCGTTGACGGTGATGCAACGGTTGCCGAGATCGGCGAGCGCCTGTTCGGCATGATGCTCGAGACGGCGTCCGGCAAGCTCTCGAAGAGCGAGCTCCATGGTTATGGACAGAACGAATTCGTCCCGTGGTACGTGGGTGCTGTGATGTAGGGCCGTGATCGGGCAACTGGTTTGCGGCTGGTCCTCGGTTGACACTGCCGGGGGCCGCCCGTACGCTGCGACGGCGTTGCCGGCGCGATGACGAATCGCACGGCGACAGGGGAAGCGCGTTCAAGAGGAGGAATCGCATGAAGTTCGGCATGAAATGCATGGCCGCTTTGCTCGCGTTCGGGCTCGTGGCACCGGCGATGGCGCAGGAAAAGATCGTCGTCTGGTGGGTGAAAGGTTTCTATCCGTCGGAGGACGCGGCGCTCTTCGAGGCGATCAAGAAGTTCGAGGCGAAGACCGGCGTCAAGGTCGACCTGTCGCAATACGCCGTGCAGGACGGCATCCCGAAGACCGTCGCGGCGCTGGATGCGGGCAATCCGCCCGACGTCGCCTACATCGACGTCTACGATTTCCAGGTGCTCGGCAAATGGGCGTTCGAAGGCAAGCTCGAGGACCTGTCCGACGTGCTGACGCCGATCAAGGCGAACTTCCTGCCGAACACGCTCGAGACGACGTATCTCTACAACGACAAGACGAAGAAGCGTGCGTACTACGGGTTTCCGCTGAAGCAGCAGACGATGCACATCGAGTACTGGAAGGACATGCTGGCCGAAGCGGGCGACACGACGATTCCCGAGACGTGGAAGGAGTACTGGGCGTTCTGGTGCGAAAAGGCCCAGCCCGATTACCGGAAGAAGACCGGCAAGCGCATCTTCGGCACCGGCTTCCCGATGGGCGTCGATTCGAGCGACTCGTATTACTCGTTCCTGACGTTCATGGACGCGTACAACGTCAAGCTCGTCGACGACAACGGCAAGGTGACCGTGTCCGATCCGAAGGTGCGGCAGGGCATGATCGGCGCGCTGCGCGACTACACGATGCCGTATACCAAAGGATGCACGCCGCCGTCGGCGACGTCGTGGAAGGACCCGGACAACAACGTGGCGTTCCACAACAAGACGACGATCATGACGCACAACGCGACGATTTCGATCGCCGCGAAGTGGTTCGACGACATGAACAACGAGAAGCTCAAGCCCGAGGAGCGTGAGCAGGCGAAAAAGAACTATTACGACAACATCGCGACCGCCGGTTTTCCGAAGAAGCCGGACGGCTCGCCGATGACGTATCGCGCAGCCGTCAAGACGGGTGCGATGTTCGCCGATTCGAAGAACAAGAAGCGCGGCAAGGAGTTCATCGCCTTCCTGCTTCAGGACGAAAACCTGATTCCCTACGTCGAGGGGTCGCTCGGTCGCTGGTACCCGGTGACGAAATCGGGAGCTGCACGGCTGTCGTTCTGGCTCGCCGATCCGCATCGCACATCGGTGCAGCGACAGTTCACGGCGGGAACGAATCCGTTCGAATTCACCAAGAACTACAAGTTCACGATCCTGAACAACGAGAACGTGTGGGCGAAGGCGATGAACCGCGTCGTCAGCGAGAAGTGGCCGGTCGAGAAGGCCGTCGATGAGATGCTCGCGCGCATCAAGGACGTGGCGGGCTGACAGCAAGGACGGCGCGGGCTAAGGAAAACTCAGGGTACGGGGCGCGCCACGCAGCTCCGTACCACCGGAAGTCTCCTGCGGATGTCAACGATCGCCCTCCCGCAGTCGGAACTCACCGCCGCCGCCGCAGGGCCGCCGCGGCGACGGTGGTCGCCCTGGAAAGTATGGGGACTTCTGCTCCTGGCCCCCTACGTCGTCGTGTTCCTGGTGTTCGTCGTGTACCCGGTCGGATACGGCCTGTGGCTCG
This sequence comes from Burkholderiales bacterium, assembly GCA_025935435.1. Taxonomy (GTDB): domain Bacteria; phylum Pseudomonadota; class Gammaproteobacteria; order Burkholderiales; family Casimicrobiaceae; genus VBCG01. Next base: position 5,377 of record JAICVH010000033.1, on the reverse strand, counting down.
CGCGGCATCCGGAAAGCTACGTTCAGCTCTTCGACGATCCGATCTTCGCGGGCTCGGTCGTCAACACGCTGGTATTCCTCATCGTCGCGATCAATCTCAAGATGATCGCGGCGCTGCTCTTGTCCGGTTTCTTCGTCACCGCGCGGCCCTGGATCAAGTGGCTGTCGGTGCTGTTCATTCTGCCGTGGGCGGTGCCGTCGATTCCGACGATCCTGTCGCTGCGCTTCATGCTCAACCCGGAGTGGGGCGTCGTCAATCAGATCATCTTCAAGCTGACCGCCGAAGACGGACCGAACTGGCTCAACGATCACTGGCTCGCATTGTCGATGGCGATGCTCGTCCACATCTGGAAGAGCCTGCCGTTCTGGACGATGATCATGATCGCGGGCCGCCTTGCGATCGCCAAGGAGCTGTACGAGGCGGCGAGCGTCGACGGCGCCTCCGGATGGCAGCAGTTCAAGTTCATCACCTGGCCGTCGATGGCAACGCTGTATCTGACGTCGACGATCCTGTCGATGATCTGGACGCTCGGCGATTTCAACAGCGTCTACCTGCTCACGGGAGGTGGCCCTGCCGACCTGACGCACATTCTCGCGACGCTCGGCATTCGCTACCTGCGGCTCGATCAGGTCGATCTCGCGATGGCGACGATCGTCTGCGCGATGCCGCTGGTGCTGCCGCTCGTGTACTTCATGATGAAGCGGTTGTCGCGATGAAAAAAATCGTGACCGAGGCGAAGCTGCTGCTGATCGGCATTCCGGTCGCGATCTGGACGCTTTTGCCGATCTACAACCTGTTCCTGTTCTCGATTTCGACGAAGGAAGAGGCGTTCGCGGGCAAGCTGTGGCCCGACCATCCGACGCTGCGCAATTTCGAGCTCGTCTTTCGTGAGCAGCATCATTTTCTCGGCTTCTTCTGGCGGCAGCTGTGGAATTCATTGCTGATTGCCGTCGCGGTCGGCGTCATCACGCTGCTCGTCGCGACGACCGCAGCGTTTGCGATCAGCCGACTCAAGGCACGCGGTGGCCGGTTCGTGCTGAATTGCGCGCTGTTCACGTATTTCATACCGGCGGCGTTCCTTGCCGTGCCGATGTACAAGGCGATGGGCACGTATGGCCTGCTGAACAACCAGTGGGCACTGATCCTCGCGATGATCACCATCGCGTCGCCGTATGCGATCTGGGTGCTGAAGCAGGCGTCGGACAAGCTGCCGTTCGAACTCGACGAAGCGGCGCGCATCGACGGCGCTTCGCCGCTGCAACTCTTCCGGCTGGTCTACCTGCCGCTGATGGCGCCGTCGCTCGTCGCCGTCGGGATCTATGCACTGCTGCTTGCATGGAACGAATACCTGTACGCGTTTCTGCTGCTGTCGAGCGACAAGGACGTGACGCTCGCTGTCGCGCTCGGTCAGTTCATGTCGGCCGACGATTCGCCGTGGGAGTTGCTGATGACGACCGGCCTGATCTACGCGCTTCCGCCCGCCGCGATCTACTACGTCTTCAAGCGCTACATGCAGTCCGGCCTTACCGCCGGTGCGGTGAAGGCATGAACGCGTTTCGTGCGCGCGCCGTGCGTGCCCACCGGCCGCGCACGCGCGCCAGCTCCCTCCGTCCTCCGACTCCCGCTAACTGACCATGGCCTCCGTCTCGTTCCAGAACATCGAGAAGTCCTTCGGCACGACGAAGGTCATCCACGGCATCTCGTTCGACATCCAGGATGGCGAATTCATGGTGCTGGTCGGCCCCTCGGGCTGCGGCAAGTCGACGCTGTTGCGCATGCTCGCGGGACTCGAGGAGATCAGCGCCGGTACCATTGCCATCGACGATCGGCCGGTCAACGACGTCGATTCGAAGGATCGCGACATCGCGATGGTGTTCCAGAGCTACGCGCTCTATCCGCACATGACCGTGCGGGACAACATGGGCTTCAGCCTGCGGCTGCGCAAGGCGGACAAGAGCGAGATCGCATCACGCGTCGCCCGTGCAGCGAAGATCCTGAATCTCGAGCCTTATCTGGAACGTTTTCCGCGCGAGCTATCGGGTGGCCAGCGGCAGCGCGTCGCGATGGGGCGGGCGATCGTCCGTGACCCGAAGGTGTTCCTGTTCGACGAGCCGCTGTCGAACCTCGACGCCAAGCTGCGCGTGCAGATGCGGGCGGAGATCAAGGCGCTGCACCAGCGGCTGAAGACGACGACCGTGTACGTCACGCACGATCAGATCGAGGCGATGACGATGGCCGACCGCATCGTCGTCATGCACGACGGCGTCGTCGAGCAGATCGGCACGCCGCTTCAACTGTACGACCGGCCGAACAACCTGTTCGTCGCCCAGTTCATCGGTTCACCGGCGATGAACATCGTGCAGGGCACGCTACGCCGCGCGAACGGCAGCGCGTACGTCGAATCCGGCGACGGCGTTCGCTGGCCACTCGGCGAAGGCTCGGGTACGGACGGACAGGCGGTCACCTATGGCGTGCGCCCGGATCATCTCGAGCTTGCCGCCAATCAGCCGCACACGGTGCCCGGCGAAATCGTCGTCGTCGAGCCGACCGGATCGGAAACCGAACTCGTCGTGAAGATCGGCGAGGCGCAGATGATCGTCGAGACGCACGGCCGGCCATCGCTGCAGCCGGGTGACAAGGTGCGCTTTCTCGTCGACCCGGCGAACGTGCATCTCTTCGATCGCTCGACGGGCGCGCGGCTGGCGTGACCGCGTGCCGGAACGATGAGTAGCGACTCCGCGAACACCCGGCGCAAACCGCTGCGCTCCACGCAGTGGTTCGGCCGCCACGATCGCGACGCGCTCGTGCACCGGTCGTGGATGAAGAACCAGGGGATTCCGCACGACCAGTTCGATGGCCGCCCGGTCATCGGCATTTGCAATACCTGGTCCGAGGCGACGCCATGCAACGCGCATTTCCGCGAGCTCGCCGACCATGTGCGCCGGGGTGTGCTCGACGCCGGGGGCTTTCCGATCGAATTCCCGGTGATGAGCCTCGGCGAAACGCTGATGCGGCCGACGACGATGCTGTTCCGCAACCAGTGCGCGATGGACGTCGAGGAATCGATTCGCGCGAATCCGTTCGACGGCGTCGTGCTGCTGATGGGTTGCGACAAGACAACGCCGGCGCTTTTGATGGGCGCTGCCTCCTGCGATCTGCCGACGATCGGCGTTTCCGGCGGCCCGATGCTGAACGGCAAGTTCCGCGGTCATGACATCGGTTCGGGCACGCACGTGTGGAAGTTCACCGAGATGCTGAAGACCGGTGAAATGACCGAAGCCGACACGATCGAAGCCGAATCCTGCATGTCGCGCTCGGCCGGCCATTGCATGACGATGGGCACGGCGTCGACGATGGCATCGATGGTCGAAGCGCTCGGCATGGGCTTGCCGACGAACGCCGCGATCCCCGCCGTCGATTCGCGTCGCAAGGTCCTTGCGCGCAGCGCCGGGCGACGGATCGTGAGAATGGTCGATGAAGACCTGACGATGTCCAGGATCGCGACGCGGCAGGCGTTCGAAAACGCCATCATGGTGAATGGCGCCATCGGCGGATCGACGAATGCCGTCGTTCATCTGCTCGCGATTGCCGGTCGCCTCGGTGTGCCGCTCTCGCTCGATGACTGGGACCGGCTCGGACGCACGATGCCGTGCGTCGTCAACCTGATGCCCTCCGGCGAGTTCCTGATGGAGGACTTCTATTACGCCGGTGGGCTGCCGGTCGTGATCCGCGAAATCGGCGAGTGGTTGCACAAGGGCGCGCTGACGGTGAATGGGCGCACGCTATGGGACAACTCGAAGGACGCGGTCAATTACGACGAGCGCGTCATCACCCCGGTCGCGCGTCCGTTCAAACCGCAGGGCGGCATTGCGGTGCTGCGGGGCAACCTCGCGCCCGACGGCGCCGTGCTGAAGCCGTCGGCGGCGACGCCGCAATTGATGCAGCATCGCGGGCGCGCCGTCGTATTCGACGATATCGACGACCTGCATCGGCGCATCGACGATCCGGCGCTCGATGTCAACGCCGACGACATACTGGTGCTGCGCAATTGCGGCCCGAAGGGATATCCCGGCTTTCCGGAAGTCGGGAATTTCGCGTTGCCGGCAAAGCTCCTGAAGCAGGGCGTGACCGACATGGTCCGCATTTCGGACGCACGCATGTCGGGCACCGCGTATGGGACGGTCGTATTGCACACGGCGCCGGAAGCGGCGGCAGGCGGTCCGCTTGCGCTCGTCGAGACCGGCGACACGATCGAACTCGACGTCGAACGCCGCCGCCTGCATCTCGATGTCGCCGACGATGAACTCGCACGCCGCCGTGCGCGCTGGCGGCCGCCCGCGGCACATGCAAGGCGTGGGTGGGTCAAGCTGTACTGCGACACCGTGCAGCAGGCCGACAAGGGGGTCGATCTCGAGTTTCTCGTCGGCAGTTCGGGCGCGCCGGTCGGACGCGAGAGCCATTGATCGCGCGCGCCGTGTAGATCGCGGCGCGCGCTCGGCGACGACGATGCCGATGTCCGACTACATTCGCGACCTGCGCGCGAAGATCGGCACCACGGTCCTCGAGGTACCGACGGTCAGCGTGCTGACGTTCGATGCGCAGCGTCGTGTGTTGCTCGTGCGCCACGCTGAAGGCAACGACTGGACCACGCCGGGCGGCATGATCGAGCCGTACGAAATTCCGACCGATGCCGCCGTGCGCGAGATGTGGGAAGAAACCGGGCTTCACGTGCAACTGATGCGCATTGTCGGGGTATTCGGCGGGCCGCTTTGCGCAAGCACATACGCGAACGGCGATCGCGTCGCGTGGGTGTCGACGGTGTTCGAAGCGGACGTGATCGGTGGCGCCCTGAAGCCAGACGGCGTCGAGACGCTCGAAACGCGCTACTTCGCGCAGGCGGACATCGGCAGCGTGCGCTGCAAGCCGCATGTGCGGATGTTCGTCGACGCGGGCTTCGCAGCGCCGAACGCCGCGGCGTTTCAGCCGCCGACCTGGCGGCCTTCGGCACCTTCGGGGTCAGAGCAATGAGACCGGCTACATCAAGCGCCGAACCGCGCGAGGGCGCGGGAGACTCGATGCGCTGACCCCATTCGCGCGACTGGCTCCCTCACCGCGACCCTTCCCGGTCACGCGTAGGGAGAGGGACAGACGGCAGCGCCGGCTGCCCATCGCGCGAGCGGTGCAGCGTCGGGTGAGGGAATACCGGTCGGGCGGCGGCGTGGTTCGCTACGACCCCGGCGCGGGCGCGTTCGACCGCGACCGTGCCGAAATTGCAGCCTCCTCCTTGGTTTCGCCCCGCCCCTTCTCCTCCTGCTAAACGTCGACATCATCGCAGCAGCGCCGTCAAGCACGCAATAGTCGATTGACGCGAAAGCAT
>JAICVH010000705.1 GCA_025935435.1 Burkholderiales bacterium | reverse complement strand
GCGGCGATCGCCGTCCGCGACCTGCGCAAGCGTTTTGCGAAGATCGAGGCCGTGCGCGGTGTCAGCTTCGACGTTCATCCTGGAACGACGACGGCGCTGCTCGGCGGCAATGGCGCGGGCAAGACGACGACGTTGTCGATGCTGCTCGGCGTGTTGCTCCCCAGCGCCGGAACGATTCACGTGCTCGGCTGCGACATGCTTCGCGATCGCTATCGCGTGCTGCCGCGTATGAATTTCACGTCGCCGTACGTCGACTTGCCGAAGCGTCTGACGGTGCGCGAAAACCTGCGCGTGTTCGCCGATCTCTACGGCGTCGAGCGCCCGGCCTTTCGCATCGGTGAGCTCGCGGCCGAACTCGACCTCGATGATTTGCTGAAGCGCCCATACGGCCAGCTTTCCGCGGGTCAGCGAACGCGCGTGTCGCTTGCAAAGGCGTTGCTGAACCGGCCGGAAGTCCTGCTGCTGGACGAGCCGACGGCATCGCTCGATCCGGATATCGGCGACCGCATGCGCAGCTACCTCGAGGACTATCAGCGCACGAGCGGGTGCACGATGCTGCTAGCCTCACACAACATGAGCGAGGTCGAGCGGATGTGCGCCGACGTGATCATGCTGCGCGCCGGCAACGTCGTCGATCAAGGGTCGCCGACGCAACTGATCGATCGCTACGGTCGCGAAACGATGGAGGAGGTGTTCCTCGACATTGCGCGCGGCGTCGACGAGCCCGATCGCATCGCCGACGAGGAAGCCGTCTCGTGAACGACGCCGTAACCCTTTCCGGCGGCGTGCAGTCGGGCGCTGCGCTGTCGCTACGGCGTGTGCGGGCGCTGATCCGGCGACATGCGTACCTGCTGCTGAAGTCGTGGCCGCGGGTTGTTTCGATGGCGTATTACCCGACGGTGACGATGGTGTTGTGGGCGTTTCTGACCCTCTACCTGACGCCGACCAATCGATTCCTCACCGATGCGCCGGGATTCTTCATCGGTGCTGTGCTGCTGTGGGACGTGCTGTTCCGCGGCCAGCTCGGGGTATCGCTGACCTTCATCGAGGAGATGTATTCGCACAACCTCGGCAACCTGTTCGTCAGTCCGCTGCGCCTGTCGGAATTCATCACGGGGCAGCTCGTGATGAGCGTGCTGCGCACGCTGATCGGCGTCGGCGGCGCGTGCTTTTTCGCGTGGCTGCTGTTCCGCTATTCGATCTTTTCGATGGGGCTTCCGCTGGTCGCGTTCTTTACGGGGTTGCTCGCTTTCGGCTGGGCGATCGGGCTTGCCGTCTCGGCGATGATCCTGCGCTACGGTCTCGGCGCGGAAGAGCTCGCGTGGGCGGCAATCTTCCTCATTGCACCCGTGTCGGGCGTGTACTACCCCATCGCGGTCCTACCCCCGGTGCTGCAGGCAGTGAGCTACGCGTTGCCGCCCGCCCATGTGTTCGAAGGCATGCGCGCAGTGCTGCTGGAGAAGACATTCCATGTCGATCTGCTGTTGAGCGCACTCGTGCTCGATGGCGTTTATCTCGCGATCGGCATCGCGTTGTTCGCCGCATCCGTGCACTCGGCGCGAAAGCGCGGGACGTTGCTGCAGATGGGCGAGTGAGCGAGACGCGCGAGGTGTCAGCTGAGCGGAGGCCCGCAGGGCCCGACGCCGAGCGAACGAGGGAGCGCGACACGCCGAGGGGTACCGACACGGGCGGTGCAAGGAGCGCGACACGCCGACCTCGCGTGGCGCACCGGCACTGCAAGGAGCGCGAGAGTAAGCGAGGC
>JAICVH010000739.1 GCA_025935435.1 Burkholderiales bacterium | reverse complement strand
GAACGCGGCTGCAGCCAGGCAATGACGGGAGCCTTTGGGCGACCCCAGCGGTCCTAGGGATGTCGTCGGCGCGTGCATCGCGCGGTAGCCCTCGTTCTCCGATCCTAGATCGTCGATCCGGGGTGGCCCGCGTTTTCAATGGCGCCGCAGCCCCCTGACCCGCAATCCCAGTCCTCCCCCACGATGCCCAACCGCCTGGCCGGCGCCACCAGTCCGTATCTCCGCCAGCACAGCGACAACCCCGTCGACTGGTATCCCTGGAGTGAGGAGGCGCTCACTCGCGCACGCACCGAGAACAAGCCGATCCTGCTGTCGATCGGGTATTCGGCGTGCCACTGGTGCCACGTGATGGCGCACGAGTCGTTCGAAGACGCCGCGGTCGCCGCCGCGATGAATGCGAACTTCGTCAACATCAAGGTCGATCGCGAGGAGCGTCCCGATCTCGATCAGGTCTATCAAACCGCGCACGCGTTGATGACGCGACGCAATGGCGGCTGGCCGCTCACGGTGTTCATGACGCCCGACGGCGCGCCATATTTCGCCGGCACGTATTTTCCGAAGCTCGCGCGCTACGGCGTGCCGGGCTTTCTGGACTTGCTGCCGCGCATCGCCGCTGCGTATCACGAGCGCGGCCCCGCAATCGCTGATCAGGCGGAACGATTGTCGCGCGCGTTGCAATCGCTCGAGCCCGTTGCGGCGTCTCACCAGGCGCTGCCGTCTGCCGCGCTCGAGCGTGCGATCGCAGGACTCGTGCAGCGTTTCGACCGCGTCGACGGCGGCTTCGGCGACGCACCCAAATTTCCGCATGCTGCGGAACTGGAATTCTGCCTGCGCACCTGGAAATTGCACGGCCATGAAGACGGGCTGACGATCGTTCGCACGACGCTCGCGCGCATGGCCGCCGGCGGCATCCACGATCAGCTCGGTGGCGGCTTTTGCCGCTACAGCGTCGATGCGCAGTGGTCGATCCCGCATTTCGAGAAGATGCTCTACGACAATGCGGCGCTGTTGTCGTTGTACGCGGACGCCGCGCGCGCGACCGGCAATGCGACGTTTGGCGATGTCGCACGCAGCATTGTCGGCTGGCTCGTTCGCGAGATGCGGGCACCCGACGGCGCGTTCTATTCGAGCCTCGATGCCGACAGCGAGGGCGAAGAAGGCAAGTTCTACGTGTGGACGCGCGACGAAGCGCGTGCAGCACTTTCGGACGACGAGTGGGCCGCGGCCGCACCCTCTTTCGGCCTCGATGGTGCGCCGAACTTCGAAGGCCACGCGTGGAATCTTCGCGTCGTCACGACGATCGATGCCGTGGCGGCGACTCTCGGAACGTCGCTGCCGGACGTGCAGACGCGGCTTGCGGGCGCGCGCGCGGCGCTCTTCAAAGCGCGGGAACGGCGCGTTCGCCCCGGTCGTGACGACAAGATCCTGACGTCGTGGAATGCGTTGATGATCGCCGCGCTTGCCCGTGCTGCGCGCGCGCTCGCGGAACCGCGTTGGGCCGATCTCGCGTTCGAGGCGCTCGACAGCCTCGTTCGCACCGCTTGGCGCAATGGACGCCTGCACGCGACGCGTCATGGCGAGCAGGTGGCGCTGAACGGCTACCTCGACGACTACGCGTTCCTGCTCGCGGCGCTGCTCGAAGCG
>JAICVH010000222.1 GCA_025935435.1 Burkholderiales bacterium | reverse complement strand
TTGTACGGATCGAAGACCAACTGCAGCGCGACGCCGATATCGTGCATGGCTTCAGCCTGCGAATGACTGATGCGGACGTGCGCTGCGCCGACTTGCCGGCGCCCGCGCGCACGCCGGACGCCTAACGCGCTTCAAAATGCGAAGCGCTCGAGCACGCCCCACGGCAGCGGGACGCGCAGCAACTTGTAGAACGCGTACCAGATGACGAGCGTGCCAATCACCGCAACGACGACGGCGGTGATGGCACGCACGCCGAATGCGATGAACATCGCCACGAGCGCGAGCGGCGCAACGATCAGAAACCCGACGGCGTTCGCGAGCACGATGTACGCGATGGTCGCGCCGATCACCGCGAAGAAGGCAGCGGCGTGCCGTGACGATCGCAGCCACGGCAACGCCTCGAACCAGCGTGCCTGCGGACGGCTGCGCACACCGCTCACGATCAGCAACAACGCACAAACGACGAGCGCGGCGGCGACCGATCCGGGAAAGAGCGCGGGCCCGACGTTCTGTCCCGGGATCTTGGGGAACGACTGCACGTGCAACAACACGGCGAGCCCCAGCACCAGCAGCAACGCGCCGAAGACCGCGTCGTTGATCTTCACTTCGCGATACCGACCGCCTTCATCACCTTGCCCATATCGGCGTCGCCCTTCGCCATGTACTTGGCGAAGTCGTCTTGGCGTGCCCATTCGCCGCCGAAGCCGCGCTGCGCGAGGAAATCCTTGTACTCCTTGCTTTCATACGCCTTCTGGATAGAGGCGGTCAGCTTGTCGACGATGTCCTTTGGCGTGCCCTTGGGCATCGCAAAGCCGCGCCACGCCGCCGTCTGCCAGTTGCTTCCGGTGGCCTGCTTGATCGTCGGGAGATTCGGATAAAGCGCGGGCGCTTTGTCCGCGAAGATCGCGAGCGACTTGACCTTCCCCGCGTCGATCAGCGCGCGCGCTTCGGGTATCGAGCACGGCACGATGTCGACGCCACCGGCGACGAGATCCTGCAAACCCGGCGCGGCACCGTTCGACGGAACCCATGGCACCGCGGCCGGATCGATCTTCAGATCCGAGAGCAGGCCGGCGATCGCGAGCTGCCAGATACCACCCTGACCGGTGCCCGATGCTTTCAGCTTGCCCGGGTTCGCCTTGATCGCGTCGATGACGTCTTTGACCGTCTTGTACGGCGAATCTGCGCGCACCTGAAACCCTGCCGCGTCCGCGTTCACGAGAGCGAGCGGCTGATACGAACCCGGACCGAGATCGGTAAGGCCCTGCCAATGCATCATCGTGATTTCGACGGTGATGAGGCCGAACGTGTAGCCGTCCGGCGCCGCCTGCGCGATTGCGCTGTGGCCGACGACGCCGTTGCCTCCCGTGCGATTGACGACGTTGATCGGCTGGCCGAGATCCTTTTCGAGATACGCGCCGAAGAAGCGCGCAACGGCGTCGGTACCGCCGCCGGCGCCCCACGGAACGATCAACGTGATGGGCCGCTCGGGATACGCGGCGAGCGCCGCGCCCGCGACAAGCGCGAGCAATGCGGCAGCGAACGTGCGAATCAGGCGATGCATGAGCTTTCCTCCTTGGTGTAGGGCACCGAAAGGATAGCAGGCTCAGGGATCGACGCCTTGATCTGCGAGCCAGCACCTGCTCGTCCTTCCGGTGCCGACGTCGAACAGCGGCGGTGCGGTCTCGCGACAACGCTGCATGACGTACGGGCAGCGCGGATGAAAATGACACCCGGCCGGCGGGTCGAGCGGTGACGGTATCTCGCCTTTGATCGGCACGTACGTTCGCTTTTTCGGCTCGATGCGTCCGACCTCGGCAAGGAGCGCCTTCGTATACGGATGCTTCGGCGCCGCGAACAGCTCCGCAGCGGGCGCCGTTTCCACGACGCGCCCGAGATACATGACGACGACGCGATCAGACAGGAATCGCACCACGCCGAGGTCGTGACTGATGAACAGGTAGGTGAGATTCAGCGCCTTCCTGAGATCCATGAACAGGTTCAGCACCTGCGCCTGGATCGATACGTCGAGCGCGGCAACCGATTCGTCGCATACGAGGAACTCCGGCGCCACCGCGAGCGCTCGCGCGATCCCGATGCGCGCACGTTGGCCACCCGAGAACTGATGCGGATAACGGCGCATCAGCGTCGCGTCGAGGCCGACCCGCTGCAGCATCGTTGCGACGTATTCGCGTCGCTGTCGCGCGTTCACGAGCCCATGCGCGACCGGTGCCTCGCCCACGATGTCGACTACGCGCATCCGCGGATTGAGCGACGCGTACGGGTCCTGGAAGATCATCTGCAGTTTGAGCTGCTGGCGTCGTGCTTCGGCCGCCGGCAGCTTCCCGAGCTGCCGGCCGCGCCAGAACCGTTCGCCACTCGACAGCGGCAGCAGGCCCGCTGCAAGGCGACCGAGCGTCGACTTCCCGCAGCCCGATTCGCCGACGAGCCCGACCACTTCGCCCGGGTACACGGCGATGTCGACGTTGTCGACGGCGCGCACGACTTCCTCGCGCACGTTCGCGCCCAGCCGGTTGCCGATTTTTGCGGCAAGATCGAGCGATTTGACGAATCGCTTCGACGCGCCGCGCAGTTCGATCAGCGGCGCCGCATTCATGACACCGTGAGCGCCGCGGGAAATGGTGTCGCCAGCGGGTAGTGACAACGCAGTCTTCGCCCATCATCGAGCGTAGTAATCCCCGGCGTGATCACACAATCGGGGCGCGCGCGCGGACAGCGCTCCCGAAACGGGCAACCGGGCGGCAGCTCGAGCAGCGAGGGCGTCATGCCGGGAATCTGCGCGAGCCGGACGCCGCGCGTGTTGTTCGATGGAACCGAATCGAGCAGTCCGCGCGTATACGGATGACGCGGTGCACCGAGCACCGCTTCGGCAGTGCCCTGCTCGACGATGCGCCCGGCGTACATGACGCAGACCCGATCGGCGAGTCCGGCGATGACCGACAGATCGTGCGTGATCCACATGAGCGCCGCACCGGTTTCGGCGGTCAGCTTCTGCATTTCGTACAGGATCTGCCCCTGGATCGTCACGTCGAGCGCCGTCGTCGGTTCGTCGGCGATGACCAGATCCGGTCGATTCAGCAACGCGATCGCGATTGCAACGCGCTGTCGCATGCCGCCGGAAAACTGATGCGGGTACGCGGCGAGCCGCGCATCCGGTGACGGAATGCCGACGCGTCCGAGCGCATCGCGGGCGCGCGCCCGCGCAGCCGCCTCGGTCGTTCTTTCGTGCGCAAGAATCGCCTCGATCATCTGCGCGTCGATTCGCAGGACCGGATTCAACGTCATCATCGGGTCCTGGAAGATCATCGCAACGCGATTGCCGCGGATGCGCCGCAAGCCTTCCGGCGACAGCGCGCGCAGGTCGGTGCCATTCAGCCGGATGCTCCCTGCGACGACGCGTCCGGGCGGATCGATCAGTCCCATGATCGAATAACCGGTCATCGACTTGCCGGAACCGGATTCGCCGACGAGCCCGAGCACCTCGCCACGATTCACGGTGAAGGAGACGTCGTCGACCGCCTTGACGACGCCCTGCTTGGTGAAGAAATGCGTGCGCAGGCCTTCGACGGCGAGCACCGGCTCAGCCACGTCCGCGCCTCCGGCACGCCGCGCGTGTGGCCGAATCCCTCATCGCTGCAACCGCGGATTGAGCACGTCGCGCAACTGGTCGGCGACGAGGTTGATGCTGACGATCGTCACCAGCAGCGCGAGCCCGGGAAAGAAGCTGATCCAGTACTTGCCCGACAGCAGATACTGGTAGCCGTTGGCGATCAGCAAGCCGAGCGAGGGCTCGGTGATCGGCAATCCGAGCCCGAGGAACGAAAGCGTCGCCTCGAGTGCGATGGCGGCGGCGACCTGCACGGTCGCAACGACGATCATCGGCGGCAGGCAGTTCGGCAACAGGTGCCTGAAAACGATGCGCGCCGGCGACAGCGCGAGGCAATGCGCAGCCTCGATATATTCCTTGCGCTTTTCGACGAGCGCGGCGGAACGCACGGTGCGCGCGTAGTACGCCCATTGCACGGTGACGAGTGCCGTGATCACCTTGCCCGTCCCCTGCCCGAGAACGGCGATCAGGATCAGAGCGATCAGGATCGATGGAAACGATAGCTGGATGTCGACGATGCGCATGATCAGCATCTCGAGGCGTCCGCCGAAGTACGCGGCAGCGAGGCCCGCGGCAAGGCCGATGACGAGCGCGAGCACCGTACTGATCACGCCAACGGCAAGCGAGATGCGCAGCCCGTAGAAAATCGCGGAGAGCATGTCGCGGCCCTGGTCGTCGGTGCCGAGCCAGAACGTGCCGCCGCTGTCCGCCGGCGAACCGGGCGGCAGCTTGCTGTCGACGATGTCGATCTGCGCGAGATCATAGGGGTTCTGCGGCGAGATCAGCGGTGCGAAGATCGCGGCCGCGACCACGAGCGCAAGCAGTGCGAGACCGCCGACGGCAATCGGATTCGCGACGAAATCGCTCGCGATGCGCCGCAGCGGCGACGTCGCTTCGCGCGCAGGAGCAGCGACGAGCGGTGGTGCGTCGATCGGGGTGCTCATGACGGAGGAAGGAACGGCAGCGCCAGTCTTGTCGCGACGATGACCGGCGGGTTCATGTACCCGCTTCGGACAGGCGCACGCGCGGATCGAGCACCGAATAGAGGATGTCGACCAGCAGATTGATGACGATGAAAAACGTGACGATCACGAGCAGGTAGGCGACGATGACCGGACGGTCGAGCAGGTTGATCGAATCGATCAGCAGCTTGCCCATGCCGGGCCATGCGAAAACGCTCTCGGTGACGATCGCAAACGCGATCAGCGCGCCGAACTGCAGGCCGATCACCGTCACGATGGGGATCAGGATGTTGCGCAGCACATGCACGCCGATGACACGCAGGTTCGTCAAGCCCTTGGCACGCGCGAACTTGACATAGTCCTGCAACAGCGCCTCGTGCGCACCCGAGCGCGTCAGCCGGATGAGCAGCGCCAGGTTGAAGAGCGCAAGGTTCGTCGCCGGCAGGATCAGATGGCGCCAGCCGTCGAGCGACAGGAACGACACGGGCACGCCGAACAGGTCGACGGTCGGTCCGCGTCCGTTCGAC
>JAICVH010000326.1 GCA_025935435.1 Burkholderiales bacterium | reverse complement strand
GGCATTCGTCCCGGTTACAAGCTGAAGCTGAATTCGTACGATCTCGGCGTCGATATCGAATTGCACGATGCCATTCAGCGCATCCGCTTCGAGCATCCCGAAGTGCGCACGGTGATATTGACGAGCGCCAAGGATCGGATTTTCTGCTCGGGCGCGAACATTTTCATGCTCGGCAAGTCGTCGCATGCATGGAAGGTGAACTTTTGCAAGTTCACGAACGAGACGCGCAACGGACTGGAGGACGCGAGCCGTCATTCCGGACTCAAGTTCATCGCCGCGTGCAACGGCACGACCGCGGGCGGTGGTTACGAGGTCGCGCTCGCGTGCGATGAAATCATTCTGATCGACGACAGCTCGTCGGCGGTCAGTCTGCCGGAGGTACCGCTGCTTGGCGTGCTGCCCGGTACCGGCGGTCTTACGCGTGTGACCGACAAGCGCAAGGTGCGTCACGATCTCGCCGATATCTTCTGCACGACGACCGAGGGTGTGCGCGGCAGGCGCGCGAAGGAATGGCGGCTCGTCGATGAGGTCGTGAAGCCGAAGGAGTTCGCCGATTATGTGCAGCGGCGGGCGCGTGAGTTGGCGGCGACGAGCGACCGTCCGCTAAACGCGAAGGGCATCACGCTGACGCCATTGAAGCGGACGCACGACGAACGCGGTTACCACTACGAATTCGTCGACGTTGCGATCGACCGTGATGCACGGCGCGCGACGCTCACCGTCAAGTCGCCGAAGCGCGAGCAACCGCGTGACATCCCGGCGATCGTCGCCGTTGGCGCCGACTGGTGGCCGCTGCAGGTCGGCCGCGAGCTCGACGATGCGATCCTGATGCTGCGCACGAACGAGCTCAGCCTCGGCACGTGGCTTTTGAAAACCGAGGGTGACATCGAACAGGTGCTCGCGATCGACGAAACGCTGGCGACACATGCCGATCATTGGTTCGTTCGTGAAACGATCGGTCTCTTGCGGCGCACGCTCGCACGCCTCGACGTCAGCTCGCGCACGTTGATCGCACTCGTCGAATCCGGATCGTGCTTCGGCGGCACGCTGCTCGAGCTGGCGCTCGCGGCCGACCGCACCTACATGCTCGAATTGCCCGACGATCCGGCCGCCGCGCCTGCGATTGCCCTTTCCGCACAGAATTTCGGTGTGTATCCGCGTGTGGATGGCGCGTCACGCCTCGAATCGCGCTTCTACGGCGAAGCGGAGCCGATTGCACGCGCACGGGCCGCGATCGGACGCAACCTGTCGGCCGCCGAAGCGTCCGACCTTGGCCTCGTAACGGCGGCGCTCGATGACATCGACTGGGACGACGAGATCCGCATCATGCTCGAGGAACGCGCGAGCATGTCGCCCGATGCATTGACGGGCATGGAGGCGAACCTGCGCTTTGGTGGCGTGGAAACGATGGAGACCCGTGTGTTCGGGCGCCTGTCCGCGTGGCAAAACTGGATTTTCGTGCGGCCCAATGCAGTAGGCGCCAACGGCGCGCTCAAGGTGTTCGGAACCGGCAACAAGGCGAAGTTCGACTGGGAGCGCGTCTAGTGACCACGTTTGCACGCAGCCGCTGCGTTTGAGTGCTGTCGGTTCGTGCGACCTATCCCCTGACGAGAAATGAAATGGAATCGACGATCAATTACAGCGAGAAGATCCCGAACAACGTGAACCTCGCCGAGGATCGCGCGCTGCAGCGCGCGCTCGAGCGCTGGCAACCCGAGTTCCTCGATTGGTGGCGGGACATGGGCCCCGACGGGTCGTCGAACTTCGACGTGTATCTGCGGACCGCTGTCAGTGTCGAGCCGAGCGGCTGGGCACAGTTCGGCTACCTGAAGATGCCTGACTATCGCTGGGGCATCTTCCTCAATCCTGTCGAAGGCGGTGCGACGATCAACTTCGGCGAACACAAGGGAGAGCCGGTATGGCAGGACGTGCCGGGCGAACACCGTGCGAACCTGCGCCGGATCATCGTCACGCAAGGCGACACGGAGCCGGCCTCCGTCGAACAGCAGCGTCACCTCGGCCTCACCTGCCCATCACAGTACGACCTGCGCAACCTGTTCCAGGTGAACGTCGAGGAAGGCCGTCACCTGTGGGCGATGGTTTACCTGCTGCATCGCTATTTCGGGCGCGATGGCCGCGAGGAAGCGGATGCGCTGCTGACGCGTCGCTCCGGCGACACCGACAATCCGCGCATCCTCGGTGCCTTCAACGAAAGAACGCCCGATTGGCTGTCGTTCTTCATGTTCACGTACTTCACCGATCGCGACGGCAAGTTCCAACTCGCAGCGCTGGCTGAATCGGGTTTCGAGCCGCTTGCGCGCACGACGAAATTCATGCTGACCGAAGAGGCGCATCACATGTTCGTCGGAGAATCGGGCGTCGCGCGCGTCATCCAGCGCACCTGCGATGTGATGAAGGAGCTCGCGACCGACGATCCTGCGAAGGTGCGGGCAGCGGGTGCGATCGACTTCGAGACGATTCAGCGTTACCTGAATTTCCATTTCAGCGTGACCATCGATCTGTTCGGGGCGGATCAGTCGTCGAACGCGGCGACGTTTTATACGGCGGGCCTGAAAGGCCGCTTCGATGAAACCAAGCGCACCGATGATCACGTGCTGAAAGGTCTCGCCTACCCAGTGCAGAACATCGTCGACGGCAGGCTCGTCGACCACGAGGTGCCCATGCTGAATGCGCTGAACGAGGTGCTGCGCGACGACTACATCAAGGATTCGATTGGCGGCGTCGAACGCTGGAATCGCGTCATCGACAAGGCGGGGCTTCCGTTCCGGCTCAAGGTCCCGCACAAGGCGTTTCACCGCAAGATCGGCAGCCTGTCGCAGGTTCGCGTAGCACCCGACGGTCGCGTGATTTCCGAAGCGGAATGGAATGCGAACGAGGCGAACTGGCTGCCGACCGCCGACGACCGTGCGTTCGTTGCATCACTCATGGGGCGCGTCGTCGAGCCAGGCAAATTTGCAGGCTGGATCGCTCCACCGGTCGTCGGCATCAACCGTCAGCCGATCCATTTCGAATACGTCCGTTTCAACTGACGAGCATCCCGCAGGACGCGCAGGCATCGCGCCCGCGGTGAGGAACATGCCGATGTCCGCCGAGGTACCCAGCGCTGCTTACGCGGTGCAACACCTGATCGACCCGGAGGTGTGCATCCGGTGCAACACGTGCGAGGCAACGTGTCCGGTTGGCGCCGTGACGCACGACGCCCGCAACTACGTCGTCGATTTCCTGCAGTGCAATGGCTGCAATGCGTGCATTCCGCCGTGTCCCACCGGCGCGATCGATCACTGGCACCAGGTACTGAAGACCACGCCGTATACGCTCGACGACCAGTTCGGATGGGACGCGCTGCCGCCGCCTGCCGAACTCGAAGTCAACACGTCGCAGGACGTGCCCAATGACGTACGGCAACTGACGGAGATTGCGACGGCGGGACAGGGCGGACCCGCGTCGCCGCCGTGGTCAGCGTCGCATCCCTACGTGAACCTGTACTCGCAGGCGAAACCGGCGCTTGCGACGGTCACCGGCAATTACCGGCTGACGGCGCAGAACGCGTCCGCCGACATTCGGCATATCGTGCTCGATTTCGGCAACACGGCGTTTCCCGTACTCGAAGGCCAGACCCTCGGCATCGTGCCACCGGGTGTGGATGCGAGCGGCAATGCGCATCACGTACGACTGTACTCTGTGGCGAGCCCCCGCGAAGGCGAACGCCCGCATTACAACAACGTCGCGCTGACGGTGAAGCGCGTCACCGAGGATCACGATGGGCAGGCGGTCCAGGGCGTTGCCTCCAACTACCTGTGCGACTTGCGTATCGGCGATACGGTCAAAGTCGTCGGCCCGTATGGCGCGAGTTACCTGATGCCCAATCATCCGGGCTCCTCGCTGATGATGATCTGCACCGGT
>JAICVH010000669.1 GCA_025935435.1 Burkholderiales bacterium | reverse complement strand
TCACCGGCGCGATGCGCCGGAACACGGCGGGCGTCATGCCGAGCACGCGCGCCGCCTCGCCGATCGTTTCGAACGGTGCGTTGGCGGGAACGTATTTCGAGTTGGCGGCGCGGTATTCGGCGAGCTCGGCGCCGTTCGGCCGGCGGAGATCGTCAGGGTCGCGCCAGTCGACGATCGCATCGACGAGCGCGGCGGCGGCCGGCTCCTCGACACCGCCGATGTTGATCAGCAGGTTCCTGAGCAACAGATCCGGCGCCGCATTGAGATCGATCTTCGCCGCTTCGTCGACTGCAACGGCAACGACGGTGGCGTCGCCTTCGGTCCAGCGATGCGCCTGGCCATCGAAGGTCCATGCGTCCGCGACGCGCGGGCGCATCAGCTCGAAGGCGGTGCGTTCGACCGCGCCGTCGGCGATCGCACGCACTTGAGCAAGCGACAGCGCATTGCGGGTTGCCAGCGCTTCGCTGCGCATGCTGAACGCAAAACCGCTGGCGATGACCGTCAACAGCACGGTCAGCCACAGCGCCAGGACGAGGGCGATGCCCGACTGTGCGTCGCGCGATGGAAGGTTGCGTGTCACGACAATCGGCATCCGTGCTTCAGACAGCGGCGCAGCGATGGCGCGCGATATCCCAGGCGCGGCAACCGGCCTCGGGCGCTTCGCGCGGCGTCACGTACAGCGTCGGCCACGCCGGCGCATGCCGCGGTATCACGTCGATACGAATGACGAGCGGCAATTGCTGCGGATCGTCCCAGTGATCGCGCCACGTGGGTGCAGCGTTGATCGCCGCATCGGGATCGCGGCCGTAATACGCGAACGTCACTTCGCGAATGTCATCGGCGAGCACCGAACGATCGGCGTTGGTGAACTCGGGGATCGCATCGGCCGCGAGATCGGGTACGACGCGTTCGAGCGTCAGCGGCGAACGGACGTCATCGTTGCGGACGAACAGCCGGTAATACCAGATGCCGCCGCCGGCGACGCGCGGCGGCAGATCGGACGCGTACCGCAACTCGTTTCGTGTGCCGCGAAACACGAGCGGCCACTCGAGAATCTTGCGCATCCGCAACGGATGCTGCGCTTCGAGATTGGTGCGCAGGAAATCCTGTGCCAGACGCATCGACGCCGCCGCTTCGGCGCGGGCCTCGCCGCTGTCGGTACTGCGGCCGGCCAATCGCAACGCACCGAACAGTACCGCCGACATCAATGCGAGAAGCGTGAGGGCGATCGTAAGCTCGAGCAGCGTGAAGCCTTTCTGCATGCGGGCGTTCACGCGGGATTCCGCTGCCCGACTTTCAGCGTCGTCAGCGTGAGTGTGCGCGACTGTGCGCCGACGCCGGGAAAACGCACGTCGACCGTCACGCGGTAAAGACGCGTCGGCATCGCCTCCGATGCGCGTTCCAGGTCGGCATTCGGTTGCGCGGGAACGTATGGCGCAACCGTTGTGCGCCACGCGATGCGACCGTCCGCCTCGGTGCCGTTGTCCGTCGTCTCGCGCAAGGGCAGCGCAGATGCTGCAAGCGCGAGCCGGCTCTGCGCAACGAGCATTGCGCGCGTCCAGTCGTCGGCCGCCGCCGCGTTTCCGAGCGCACCCCCGAACAGACGAAAAAGCGCAGTTGCGACGAGCGCGAGGATGATGAACGCGACGAGCACTTCAAGCAGCGAAAAACCAGCCTGGCCGGTGCGATCGCCGCGGTCGGATGCGTGAGCAATGACCATCCGCATCCGGTCAATCGAGGATCGCGACCCGACCGGTCAGCCAGTCGACATCGACGTCGAACTTGCGTGTGCCGGATGCAACGGTGATGCGACCGCCGTTGCTGCCGCCGTCGGGGAAGAAGCGAATCGAGCCGACGCTCTCGTTGACGAGATCGTTCTGCGCGGTGAAGAGCTTCAGCTCGATCTTGGCCGGCAG
>JAICVH010000769.1 GCA_025935435.1 Burkholderiales bacterium | reverse complement strand
GCTTCTCGATCTGTGCGAGTGCGGCGGCGAGCGCCTTGCCCTTGTTGTCGTCCATCGTCAGCATGAAGGTATCCGTTAGGTGTAGCGAATGTGCCGTTTATGAGGCGAAATCGCTAATCGCGGTCGCGAAATCGAAAATAAACCGGCGCGATTATGGCACGAACGATCGTTCGATGGAAGCAGCCAAACGGCCGATCCGCACCGGTTCTCAACCGATGAGGACCGTCGAAACAACAGCTGACTATCGCGCTGTTTCCGGCCCTTGGTTGACGGCTACCTGCAGCCGTTCGATAACGCCTTGTAACGCGATCGCGACCGATGCTTCGCGCACTGCAGCGCGATCGCCGGGCAACTGTCTCGTCTCGACGCGCGGCGTGTGGCCGCGGAGCTGCCACGCGAAACACACGGTGCCGACCGGCTTCGCGGGCGAACCACCACCGGGTCCCGCCACGCCGGTCACGGATACCGCGCAGTCGGCGCGGCTTCGCGCGAGCGCGCCGGCGGCCATCGCGGATGCAACCGGCTCGGACACCGCGCCATGCGCGTCGATCAACGCTGGTGCCACGCCAAGCATGTCGCGCTTCGCTTCGTTCGAATACGTGACGAAGCCGCGATCGAACCACGCCGAGCTTCCCGCGATCGAGGTAATTGCGGCGGCCACCAGCCCACCGGTGCACGATTCGGCCGTTGCGATGCGCAACCCGCGTTGCCCGCAACAGCGGCCGACTTCGACTGCAAGCGCCCGATGCTCGTCGGCTGGTGACATTCAAGTCACGGCGCGAGCAGCCGCTGGCCGATGGCGATGACGATCAACGTGTAGAACGCCGCGACGAAATCGTCGGCCATGACGCCGGCACCGTTCTTCCAGGCTGCATCCATCCAGCGGATCGGCGGCGGCTTTACGATGTCGAAGACGCGGAATACGACGAACGCAATGGCCTGGCGCAGCGGATCGGCGCCTACGAAGAACAGTACGAGCAGGAATGCCGCAATTTCGTCAATGACGATTGCGCCGTGATCGGCCGCCCCGAGATTGCGGCCCGTAACGCTGGCGGCCCATGCACCCGCGACAGTCGCGATGGTCAAGGCCAAGAGCCAGCCCGCAGTTCCCGTCGTAGCGAAGAGCAGCCAGCCGATCGGCAAGGCGACGAGCGTACCGAACGTGCCGGGCATCACGGGCGACAGCCCCGCGCCGCCACCTAGCGCAATGAAGTGCGCCGGATGTCCGACGAGGAACGGCAGCGTCGGCGCAGCGATCGACATGACGTTTGCCTGGGTGGCGCGCCGCCGGTGCGGGAGCCGCGTCAACCGAAATGATCGAACGCGAGCGGCAGCGCGGCGAGCGGCGTGCCATGCTCATCGTTGATCACGAGATTGGCGTCGACGGTGATCGAGCCGATCGGCGTGAGCGGCAGTCCGAGTGCGCGGCTGATGGCGTCGATCCGTTCGCGCATCGCCGGTGACGCCGTGAAGCACAGTTCGTAATCATCGCCGCCCGCCAGCAACACGT
>JAICVH010000772.1 GCA_025935435.1 Burkholderiales bacterium | reverse complement strand
CATCACGCCGAGCAGGATCGAGAACACGATGCCGCCCACCATGACGGCGAGACCGAGGATCAGCACCGGTTCGAGCACGGCGAGAAAGCGCTTGATCGCCGTGGCGACCTCGCGGTCGTAAACATCGGCGACGCGGCCGAGCATTTCCTCGAGGCGCCCGCTTTCTTCGCCGACGAGAATCATCTGCGTCGCAAGCCTCGGAAAGATTTCCGTCTCGGCGAGCGGTCTGCCAAAGCCCTTGCCTTCGCGCAGCTTGGCCGTCACGCCGTCGAGCGCGTTCGACAATACGACGTTGCCCATCGTGTCCTTGACGATCGAAAGACCCGCGAGCAGCGTCACGCCATTCGCGAGCAGCGTCGCGAGCGTGCGAGCGAAGCGCGCGACTTCAACTTTGGCAATGAGGTCGCCGACGAGTGGCAGTCGCAACAGCCGCGCGTCACGCAGGCGGCGCACCGATGGCACGCGGCCGCGCCTCCGGAACGCAACGACCAGCAGCGCCGCGGCCGGAATCAACGCCCACCACCAGTTGCGCAGGAACGTGCCCGCGACGATGACGATCTGCGTAGGAATCGGTAATGCCTTGCCGGCCTGTGCGAACGTCGACTGGAACTGCGGCACGACGTAGATCAGCAGCACCATCACCGATGCAACGGCGACGAACACCAGGATCGTCGGATAGATGAGTGCGGAACGCACGGAGTCGCGCAGTTCCTTCGTTCGCTCCATCGTGTCGGCCAGCCGCTGCAGCACCGTGCCGAGCGCGCCTCCCGCTTCGCCCGCGCGAACGATGTTGACGTAGAAGCGCGAAAAAATCTCGCGGCGCGCGTCGAGCGCCTGCGACAGCGACTTGCCGCCGCGCACTTCGTCGCGTATGCCCTGCAGCATCGTCGCGGCCGGCGGCGACGGCGCGAGCGTGATCAACAATTCCAGCGCGCGATCGAGCGGCAGTCCTGCGCGCAGCAGCGTGGCAAGTTCCCGCGTGATGCCGAGGACGTTGTCGCGAGTCACGCGTTTCGGCGTGAACCACCCAGCGCGTGCCGGTTTCGCTGCGCGCGTGCCACCCGCCGTCCGCAGCGCCTCGCCGATCTGCATCGGCATCAATCCCTGGTCCCGCAGACGGTCGACGATCTCCGCTTCGTTCGCAGCCTCGAGTTCGCCGCTCGAGACGTCGCCGCCGGGAGTTACCGCACGGTAGCTGTAGCGGGGCATCAGCCGCGGTCGCCGGATGGACGCATCAGACCTAGTTTTCGCGCGTGGCGCGAAGGACTTCCTCGAACGTCGTCACGCCCGCGAGGGCCTTGCGCAGCCCATCCTCGTACATCGTGATCATGCCGTCGTTGATCGCTTCGGCGCGTAAATCCGCGGCGGTTGCGTGCTTCATGACGAGGCTGCGCACCGAATCGGTCATCGGCATCATTTCGAGGATCGAAAGGCGCCCCATGTAGCCGGTCTGCGCGCATTGGCTGCAGCCCTTCGCATGCCACAACGTGATGTCGCGGT
>JAICVH010000737.1 GCA_025935435.1 Burkholderiales bacterium | reverse complement strand
GGTTGTCGCGTTTTTGCCACGCTGATAGCGCCGATAGCGCTTTTCGCATGGGTTCGAGGTCAGAACGTCATGGAAAGCAAACGTTATGCCGCGATTCCGCCATGGGCCGTTCCCCACCTTGCGGCGCCACGCGCCGCGTCGAATCTCCTTCTCTCGGGAGGGAGGCGGGGGCCAGCGAATGCCGTCCGCGGCGCCGCTATTCCATTCGCATAAAACTTGCCATCAGGATGATGCCCGCTCGACCTGGGTTTGTAAAGGCGTCGCATCGCGGCCAACCGGGGGCAGCAGCCGCACTACCTTCACTGCGCGGTCCTGCGTCTGCATGATCTCGACGGCTTGGCCTCCGACGCGAAAGCTGACTCCGGCGTCCGGGATATCGCCGAGATGCTCGACGATCAGCCCATTGAGCGTCTTCGGGCCGTCCAGGCCGAACTTAGTGCCCAACCGGCGGTTGAGCGTACGGAGCGGCGCCATGCCGTCCACGACGATGCTCCCGTCCGGTTCACGCCGGAAACTCTCGGCGCTCCCGGGCGCCTGCGTCGTGAACTCGCCGATGATTTCCTCGATGATGTCCTCGATCGTGACGAGGCCCTGCAACTCGCCGTATTCGTCGACGACCAGTCCCATCCGCTGTCGGTCCGCCTGGAACTGCTGCAATTGAGTGAGTAGCGGTGTGCCGACGGGAATGAAGTAGGGAGGGCGCAACAGTGCGCGGATTCGCTCGACATCGAGTTCGGCCTGCTGCATCGCGTGCAGGATGCTCTTCACCGCGAGGATCCCGACGATGTTGTCGAGCGTTTCCTCGTACACGGGCAGGCGCGTGTGATACGACGTCGCAATCTGTTCGCGCAGAAGCGCCGGTTTCTCGGCGAGGTCGATCGCGTGGATCTGGCTGCGCGGCGTCATCACATCGTCGACGGTGATCGCTTCGAGATCCATCAGGTTCGCGAGCATCGTCTTGTGCTTGCCGCGGAAGTATTGCGCGCCTTCGAGCACGAGCGAGCGCAGCTCTTCCTGCGATAGCGTGGTGCTCGGCTGCGCGGTCGGCCGGAACCGGAACAACCTGAGCAGGCCCTGCACGAACAGGTTCACGAACCACACGATCGGCCGCAGCGAGCGCAGCAGCGGCGCGAGCACGAAACTCACCAGCGGGGCAAGCCGATCCGCGTACGCTGCACCGACGACTTTCGGAGTGATTTCCGAGAATACGAGGATCAGGAACGTGACGGCGACCGTGCCGATCGCGAGCGGCCATTCGCCCTGACCGAACAGGCGCACCGTGATGATGCTCGCGAGCGTCGCCGCTGCGGCGTTGATCAGATTGTTGCCGAGCAGGATCACTCCGAGAAGCTTGTCGGTCTGCGCGAGCAGCGACAGCGCGAGTCGCGCACCACGCGCGCCACGCTGCGCCTGGTGTTTCAGCCGATATCGGTTCGCCGCCATCATCGCGGTCTCGGCAATCGAGAAAAAACCGGACGTCACCAGCAGGACGATCAGCGCCAGCGACAGCGAACCCAGAGGGATTTCGTCCAAAGTGGGGTCAGACTCGACTTTTCGGGCCGATAAGTAGGGTCAGACTCGACTTTCGGCGTCGATCATTCTCTCCGCGACCGCGTTTGTCGAAAAGTCGAGTCTGACCCCACTTATCGGCG
>JAICVH010000624.1 GCA_025935435.1 Burkholderiales bacterium | reverse complement strand
TCGTCGCTGCGGTCACCGCGAGTCGCGAAGCGACGATCGTGCAACACGGTTATGCGCACGCGAATCATGCGCGGCCGGGAGAACGCAGCGCCGAGTTCGGCGCAAGTCGATCACTCGCCCAGCGCATCGACGATCTGGCGCGCGGTCACGCGCGACTCGGCGCAAGCTTCGGTCCGCGCTTTGCGCCGGTGTTCGTACCGCCGTGGAACCGCTACGCCGCGGACGTCGCTGCGGCACTGCCGGCAATCGGCCTGGCCGGTGTTTCCGCTTTCGAGGCACGCGCATCCGCTTCGCCGGCAGCAGGCGTCGTGCAGGTGAATGCGCACGTGGATCCGATCGCGTGGCGACGCGGGCGCACGTTCATCGGCGTCGAAGCGGCGGTCGGTCGCGTTGTTGCGCACCTTCGCGCACGGCGACTCGACGAGGTCGATGCCGAGGAGCCGACGGGATTGCTGACGCACCATCTCGCATTCGATGACCAGGCGTTCGCATTCACCGCCGACCTGCTCGCGCGCACGCGGACGCATCCGGCGGCGGCATGGCTCGATGTCCGGCAGGCGTTCGGATTGCAGGACCGCGTCACTTCCGCCCGATCAGCATGAACCGTGTGTAACGGCGCATCTTTCGCGCGCCTGCGAACAGCACGTGACGAAGCGGTGCCTGCGCCTGGAACGTCGCCAGATCCGCAACCGAATTGACGTGCTCGGCGCACGCGAAATAGTCGTTCGACTGCAGGACGACGAGTTGGTCCGCGGGGACGCGCGCGTACCAGCGCTCGAAGTCGCGCAGGTGCTCGCAGCTGGTGTTGATGATGAGATCAGCGGCGTCCTCGCCGGTGTAGTCGAGGGACAGCATGTCGGCGGTGCGCGCGGCGAAGCGCCCGCTGCGAGCGTTGGTCGCGTTCAGTGATTCCGCGACGGGCGCGCAGCGCGGGTCGATGTCGACGCTGACGACGCGTTGAAGGTCGAACCGGCGATCGTGGAACAGCACCGCGCTGAGCGCACCGACCCAGCCGCCGAGGATCAGCACGCGGCCCGGCGATGACCCGACGCTCGCGTGCAGCGAATCGGCGAGCCACCGCTTGCTCGCCATCTGGTTCTTGTTGAGCGCAACGGCGATGCCGGGCTCCTGGTGGCGTGTGAGCGTCATCAGGATATCGCGGTGGAAGCTGCTGTCCGCGTACACGGCGAGGCCCTCGAGAATGTCGCGGTAGAACTCGTCGGAAAACGCCGTCATGACCGTCCCTTTCCTCGTTCACGGCCATGCCGTATGCTGTCGCGATCACCCGCAGGCTGGAAGCAACGCTGCGGCGCAACCGTTGTCTGGAGAACGCGATTGGACGTTGCGCAGGAAGCGGAGATGCTGCAGAACGTTCCGCTGTTCAGCGGGCTGTCGGCCGCCGAACGCAAGCTGCTCGCGTTCACGAGCCAGTTGCAGTGCTTTGCGCCGGGCGACGCTTTGATGCACCAGGGCGAGCGTGCCGATTGCGCGTGGGTGATCCTGGAAGGCGAAGTGGACGTGCTTCGCGCGACGGCGACCGGCGAATTCGTCGTCGCGACGCTTGGCCGTAATGCGATGCCCGGCGAAATCGGCGTCTTCACCGACGCGCCGCGTACGGCGACCGTGCGAGCGAAGGGGCCGGTGCGTGCGCTTCGCATCTCGCCCGAAGTATTTCTGCGCCTCGCATCGGGACGCCCCGAGCGTGCGCTCCACGTGATGCGACAGCTGTCGTCGATGATCGCCAACGATCTGCGCACGCTTGCCTCGCTCAAGGAAGAGTTGCAGAAGGCGCAGGCCGGCTTGAACGCGCGGGCGTAGCGCCGGAACGCCGGCGCGCGACGACGCCCGAGAGGATATCGTCGAGCCGTCGGGCGGCGGTCGACAAATCGTGATGGTCGCGGACATGCGCTGACGCAGCGCAGCCCATCGCACGACGCAACGCCGGATTCCCGAGCAGGCTCCGAAGCGCGCCCGCGAAGGCAACGGCGTCGCCCGGTGGAACCAGAAGCCCCGTGCGGCCGTTCAACACGACCGACGCCACTCCCGCGCTCGCGGCGCCGATGACGGGCAGGCCGCACGCCTGCGCTTCCAAAAACGCCATGCCGAATGCCTCGTCGATGGCGGGCCATACGAACACGTCGCTGTC
>JAICVH010000625.1 GCA_025935435.1 Burkholderiales bacterium | reverse complement strand
TCACCACTGCGCAGATTGCAGTGCCTGCGGGCATCTCGGATCCGACACCCGGGAACAACGTCGCGACCGACATCGACGGCATCGGCGCCGAGGCGGACCTCGCCGTGACCAAGACCGACAGCGCGAGCGCGGTCATCGGTGGAACGAGCACGGCGTACACGATCACCGTCACGAACAACGGACCGTCGCAGGTCACCGCCGCGATGCTGACCGATGCAGCCGCGCCCGGATTGAGCAAGGTGGCGGTGGCGTGCTCCGCAACACCGGGCCAATGCACGAGTGCGCCGAGCGTCGCACAACTCGAAGCCGGTTTCGCGTTGCCAGTGCTTGCGAGCGGTGCGACGTATCAGATCGTCGTCACGGCGAATGTCACCGCCGGCAGCGGTAACGTCACCAACACTGCGACCGTCGCGCCGCCGGTCGGAGTGAGCGACCCGACACCAGGCAACAACGCGGCCACCGATACCGATTCGGTTTCATCGCCGGCGCTCGTCGCGGAC
Organism: Burkholderiales bacterium; assembly: GCA_025935435.1. GTDB lineage: Bacteria > Pseudomonadota > Gammaproteobacteria > Burkholderiales > Casimicrobiaceae > VBCG01. Next base: position 1,644 of record JAICVH010000625.1, on the reverse strand, counting down.
CTGGCGATCGTGAAGACGAATGCAGGTTCGGCATTGGTCCCCGGTGGCAGCACCGTTTACGTCATCACCGTCACCAACAACGGACCCGCGGAAGTGACCAACGCGAGCGTGACGGACATCGCGCCCGCGGGGCTGACGCTCGGCAGCTGGACATGCGCGGTCACCGCGCCGGGAAGCGGCGGCAGCGTGACGACGGCGTGCGGGGCAGCGAACGGGTTCGGCAATCTCGAGACGACTGTCACGATGAAGGCGGGTGCCGTGATCGCGTATACGGTGCAAGCCACCGTGGGCGCGACCGTCAGCGGCAGCATCACCAACGTCGCGACCGTCAGCGCCCCGCCCGGTGTGCTGGATCCGACGTCGGGGAACGCGACCTCCGCCGTCACGGTACCGGTCGGTCAGGCAGCAACGCGGCCGCAGCCGATTCCGACGTTGTCCACGTGGGGACTGATGGCGCTGTCGCTGTTGCTCGCCGCCGGCGCAATCGGATCCAGGCGCTCGCGGCGTCTCGAAAGGAGCCGCAACTAAGGAGAGGCGGCCGCCGCGCGGCCTTCGTACGCGAGCAAGCGCACGCCGAGGTGTCGCGCAATGCCGCGACCGCCCTCGGCCATCACCTGATCGTGGTTCCAGGTGAACACCGGCGCGAGCAGCGGCGCGAGCGCGTTCATCCAGCGCTTGCCCGTCGACACCCGCCACGTGTACTGAACGCGCGTGCCGGTCGCATGCTCCACGAGATCCCAGCGACCGGTGCCTGTGAGTTCGCCGTGTGCGACACCTTCGATGTACACCGGTTGCATTAGCGCCGTCGTGCGCATGTCGAAGGTGAGTCGATAGGGCAGCCGGCTCGACCACGTGTAGCGGCGCACGGCACCGATGCCGTTCGAATCGCCAGGGATCAGCGGTTCCACGGCGACGACATATGTCCACCACGTCGGCCAGGTCTCGGGCGCCGTCAACACCGGCCACACGCGATCGATCGGCGCGTCGAGCAGCCAGCACGTCGTCAACGCATACTGCGCCGCGGCGGACGTCATTTCATGGGCCACGCGATCGCCGCGAAGTCGCGGCATCGCGCACGCGTTGTTCCCACCACGGTTCGAGCGCATCCGCGATTGACGACGGCATCCGCATCCCGGATTGCCGTACCGCCCAGCGAAAGCGGCCATACGGCGGACGCGTCAGTTCATCGAAGCCAATGATCGGCGTTTCGCGCAGGAATTCCAGGCGCAATTTCAGATAATGCGTCGTGGCGCCAACGGCGGCCTTTTCGGCGCGCCAATGCGTGTCCTCCCACGGCTCGCTCAACGCATAGCCAGCGCCGATCAGCCCCTTGGGCGGGACGCCGAGACGTACGAAGAAGGCGCGCGAGCCGGGCTCGATCGCACGCGTTCGCCCGCACGCCCATTCGATATCGACGTGACCATGGCGTTCGATCCTGCGACGGTCGCGCGCGAGTTCCGGCCAGCCCCACAGGCGTGGATTCCAGGCGAAGACGTAGGTGGTCATCGACCTACACGGCGACGCGAAGCGATGTTAGATTGCGCGCCGAACGATTCGCATGCTGATGTCGCTTCGACGCCTTGCATTGCCGGTTTTCGCACTCATGCTCGCGGCGTGCGCGGGTACGCCGCCGCTTCGCGAGCC
>JAICVH010000035.1 GCA_025935435.1 Burkholderiales bacterium | reverse complement strand
TCGGCAAACGTGTAGATGCGCCACGCGCCGTCCGCACGCGCCACGTGACCGAGCTGCATCGGCTTCGCGTCCGCAACGCGAACGACGGGCGCCGAGTGGAAACGCATGCCGATGGTGAAACCTTTCGCAAGATTCTGGTGGACGGGCTGCGCCGTAAGCACCGTCGCGGGTGGGTAGTGCGTGGCGACACCGGCCGTATATCGCAATGACTTGACGAAGTACTCCTGCAGCTCGGCCGGATCGACGCCGCCTCGTTCCGGATGTCTCGCATCCTTCGGCGGGGAGCCCATGATCTTCGACCACTCCTTGTCGAAGTCGATCAGGCGTTTCGCTACCGCATGTCGTTCGACCGAATAGGTGCGAAGGAGCGCCGGCTTCGCCCGCCCTTCCAGCACGGCGACGAGCTTCCAGCCGAGGTTGAACGCGTCCTGCATCGAAACGTTCATGCCCTGCCCCGCCTTTGCGCTGTGCGTATGACAGGCATCGCCCGCGATGAAGACGTGCGGATCGCGGGTCGACGTCTGTTCCGCCGGAACGTTGTCGAATCGGTCGGTGAGCCGCTGGCCGACTTCGTAGACCGAGAACCACACGACGTCGCGGACGTCGAGCGTGTACGGACGCAGGACGCGTTGCGCGGCCGCAATCAGCTGTTCCGCGGTCGTCTGCCGCACGGCGCTGCGGTGGTTCGGATCGACCTCGCCAAGGTCGACGTAAAGCCGCACCAGGTAGCCGCCCTCGCGAGGAATGAGGAGGATGTTGCCCTCGTTGGACTGGATCGCAGCCTTCAGACGAATGTCCGGGAAGTCGGTGACCGCGAGCATGTCCATGACGCCCCACGCATGGTTCGCGTAGTCACCGCGCAACTCGGTCCCGATCGACTCACGCACGAGGCTGCGTGCTCCGTCGCAGCCGACGACGTAGGTCGCACGAATCGAGCGCTCGGCGCCGTCGTCGACGTTGCGAAGCGTCACCCGCACCGGATGGTCACCCTCACCGTCGACCTCGAGGCGGACGAACTCGACGCCATAGTCGGGCTCGAGGCGCGTGGGCGACTTCCGCATATAGTCGAGCAGGTACTGCTGCATGCGCGCCTGGTTCACGATGACGTGCGGGAACTCCGACAGCCCGTCCTCGACGTCCTGAACACGGCCGGTGCGCACGATTGTCGACCGGTCCTCTTGCGCGGGACGCCAGAACACCGTCTCGTTCACCCAGTACGCTTCGCGTATGAGCTTGGCACCCATGCCGAACGCCTCGAACATCTCGACGGTCCGACACGCAACGCCATCCGCCTGACCGAGCTCAAGCGCGCCCCGGCGACGTTCGACGAGACGCGTGTTGATCGAGGGAAACATCGACAGTTGCGCCCCGAGCACCGTGCCTGCCGGGCCACTGCCGACGATGAGCACGTCGACCACGTCGGGAATCTCCAACGACCGCGTCCTCGCGACAGGCGCCTCGGCGAGGATGTCGGGGTCGCCGGGCTTGTAGCCGTTGAGATAGAACTGCATGTCGCCTCCTTGCCAATGCAGTTTCCGAGGCGTGTGTGGGATTTGTCAATCGGCGTCGGTCACCTTGCTCGCAGTCTTCAGCGGCCAGGGCAGCGCTTCGCGCAGCGCTCGCGACCCCGCGCGCGCGACCGGTTCTGAATGGGGGCGTCAACTGTGGGGGACTGCGAGCGCGGACTCGCGCGCCACCCTGCGGCGGATGTCGAGGTACTCGGGCTCCTCGTGGAGCTGCGGCGAGTACCGCGCGCTGAACGCGTACCAGGTCGCGAGTCGCCGTTCGAACTGTCTCGCGGGCGCGACGGACAACGATTCGAAATACGCGTTGATCGCGAGGTAGTAGCGCATGGCATTGCGCTCCTGCGCGCCTCGGAAGTCGTCGACGTACACCGGCCTGCCGTCAGCCTCGTGGCCCACGACGGTGAAGCCCACCTTTCCCCGGCCGAGCGTGCTCAGGTATACGCGCATCGCCATGCGGGCCTGCGGTCCATAGCGGTTCGAATACACGAGATGCAGAATCGTGCGCCGCTCATCGAGCGGTGTCGCCTCCAGGCGGATGCGGTGATCCGTGGTTCCAAGCGGTCCGATCGGCGCAGTGAGGCGCACGTCGAGGTAGTCGGACCTGTTCGCGGCGACGTCGTAAGAAAATTCCGCGGCTTGCTTGCTCATGCCGATGCGCACGCTGATACCGTTCTTGCGCTCTCCGGACGCGTTGCCGGACACTCGGCAACCCATGACATTCGGGTGAAGGATCAGTATGTCGCACCAGCTCCTAGCGCTGGCAAGCGCGGCGCGAACGCCCGGATAAGGATGTTCGATGACAGCGCGGACGTCGCCCGTGAACACGTCACCGACCTCGCTCGACTCGAGCGACAGCGGCTGCCCGAACGCGTTGTGCGCGTTTGACCCGCGTAACTGTGCGTAGCTGTTGCGAAGCGAGTCGGCCTCTTCACCGCCCGAGTCAGCGGCGAGCGCCGTGCCGATCGCCATCACGACGATCGCAAGGGACGCTGGCAGATGCCATGAAAACCGTATCCGCCAGATTCGCCTCGAAAACCCCGTCCGCCAGATTCGCCTCGGGAACAGCGGTACGTGCGTGTAACCCGCATCGGACATCGGGTCATTATCGACGCCGCGGAGCGGAGACCCTGTGAGATTCCGGCCGAATCGATTGTCGGCGAGCGCCGACCTCATGTGTACCCTTCGGCTGACAGCCGGCCGGGGCGAAGCAGCCGACACTTGATGCTCGGACCAAACGGAGGGCTTTGCGCGCCCATCGTTGCCGTATGCAGGAATCGAGCACTGCCAAAGCCGTCCAGCGCGGGCGCCATGCGCACGCCGCACGTCCCGTTACGCACAAATTCCAAAGGCATGACCGCGGCAGCGCACGCTTGCTCGAGAATGGCGATCAGTTCTTTGCGCGCGTGTTCGAGGTCATCGCCGCAGCACGGCAGGAAATACTTCTCGAAACCTTCATCCTCTTCGATGACAAGGTCGGCAGGGCGTTGCATGCCGCGCTGATTGCCGCTTCCGAACGCGGCGTCGAAGTCGATGTGATGGTCGATGGCTACGGCTCCCCCGACCTGCCTCGCGACTTCGTCGACGCACTCATCAACGCGGGCGTGCGCCTGCGCGTGTTCGATCCTTGCCCGCAAATCCTCGGCATGCGCTCGAAGATATTCAGGCGCATGCATCGCAAGCTGCTCGTGGTCGACGGTGCGCACGCGTTCGTCGGCGGAATCAACTTCGCAGCCGATCATCTCGCCGACTACGGGTCGCGCGCGAAGCGCGATTACGCAGTGGAGCTCGAAGGACCGATCGTTGGCGACATCCGCGCCTACATGAAAGCAGTGATTGCGGACCCGGCATTCAGTCCGCCACGCCGCCGCGGCCCGGACACGGATGCAAAAGCACGCCTCGTCGTGCGGGACAATGCCCGGCATCGCGACGATATCGAAATCGAATATCGCCGGGCGATCCGCACGGCGCGCCGCGAGATCATCATCGCGAACGCGTACTTCTTTCCCGGCTATCGCCTCCTGCGCGCGCTGCACAGTGCCGCGCGTCGTGGTGTTCGGGTTTTGCTGCTCTTGCAGGGCCAGCCTGACAAGCCGTATACGACCTTTGCCGCTCGCCTGCTGTATCGCTACTTGACCTCCGCCGGGGTGCGCATCTATGAATACTGCGCGCGGCCGTTTCATGGCAAGGTTGCCGTCATTGACCACGAGTGGGCAACGGTAGGCTCGAGCAACCTCGATCCGCTGAGCCTTGCGTTGAACCTCGAGGCCAACGTATTCCTTCACGACGCGCGCTTCGCAGCCGACCTGCGCGAGCGGCTGCTTGCGTTGATCCAGCATGAATGCCGCGCGATCGAGCCGGCGCGTCTGCCACCGCGCACGCCGTTACGCACGTTCAGCGGCTTCATCGTGTTCCACTTGTTACGGCGATTTCCGGCGTGGGCGGGGTTGCTACCGGCTCACACGCCCACGGTCGCGCTGATCGAGCGACCAGTCGACACAGTCGACACGCGGCCGGCACGTATGCCGCGGTGGCGCAAGGCCCGCCGCGGGCTGCTCGCGTTGTTTCTGGCGCTCGTCGCCTACCTGTTGTTCCGGTATGCGCGCGCCATGGACTGGAGCTCAGTGGTCGCCGCCATCGTCGAGTACGACCGCCGCGTCCTGGCGCTGGCTGCCGCGCTGGCGCTCGCCAGCTACACCGTCTACTGCAGTTACGACGTCCTCGCCCGACGGTACGCACGACATGCGCTCGCAACGCGTCGCGTCATCGGCGTCGCATTCGTGAGCTACGCCTTCAATCTGAACGTCGGCACCCTGGTCGGCGGCGCGGGATTCCGGCTGCGCCTTTACTCGCGATTGGGTCTCTCCGCGGCGACCATCGCGCGCATCCTCGCGTTCAGCATCACGACCAACTGGCTGGGGTACGTCGCACTGGCGGGCGGGGTGCTGGCAGCACGGCTGCTGCCGATTCCACCGACGTGGAAGCTCGGTGCGGACGGTCTGCAGGTGCTGGGTTTCGTACTGCTTGCCGCGACCGGAGGCTATTTCGTGCTGTGCAAAGTGTTCAGAGAACGGGCATGGAAGCTACGCGGACACGAGATTCGCCTGCCTCCGCTGCGGCTCGCGTTTGTGCAGCTCGCGCTCTCCACGACCAACTGGCTCCTCATTGCGGCTCTTCTCTACGTTCTGCTTGGCGAAAAGGTCGCGTTCGCGGTGGTGCTCGGTGTGTTCCTGCTGAGCGCCATTGCCGGCGTCCTGACACACATTCCTGCCGGCGTGGGCGTGATCGAAGTCGTTTTTGTCACACTGCTCGGCGACACGCTGCCACAGCATGCGATCATCGCCGCGTTGCTGGTGTACCGGGCCGTGTACTACATCGCGCCGCTGCTGATCGCGGTCGCGGCGTACGCCGGCGTGGAGGCGATCGCACGCCGCGACCGCGATGTGACAAAGTCGCGCGCTGCGCGCGTCGACAGGGCACTACGTGGGCATCGACCTGCGGCAAGCGTGTAGCGCGATCGTGTTCGCGTTTGTCGGCGCAACGAGCGTCGTGAATGCGGCGGACGCGCCCGCGCAGTGGAACCTTTCGGACCTTTACGCGACGCCGCAGGCATGGTCGGATGCCTACCAACGCGCGCGGAACGTGGTGGCGGGTCTCGACCGGTACAAAGGTACACTGGGAAAGAACGCCGAGGCGATGCTCGGGGCGTTGACTACGATCAGCGACGCGCGCAAGGAGGTTTCACGCCTGTTCGTCTACGCCTCGCTCAAGTCCGACGAAGATCTACGCAAGGCGCCCGACGTCGAACGTCGCCAGCAAGCAGGTTCTCTTTTCACCGAACTGGCCGAGAAGACCGCGTGGCTTGCACCCGAAATCCAGGGGTTGGGCGAGGCGAAGGTGCATTCCTTCATCGCGCAGTCGGCGCAGCTCAAGCAGCGCTTCGACTTCCAGCTGACGGAGGCGCTGCGCGCTGCGCCGCACACGCTCGGAGTCGAGGCGGAATCGGTCCTCGCGGCGAGTGGCGATGTGCTGTCGCAACCTTTCAACGTGTTCCAGCAGCTGTCCGATGCCGAGCTGCCCTATCCGACGCTCGAGATCGCCGGCAAAACGGTGCGATTGACGCAGCCGGAGTACGAGAAGTACCGCACGTCCGACGATCGCCGTGTGCGCAAGGCCGTGTTCGATGCGTTCTGGACGGCGTTCAAGACGTACCAGGGCACGTTCGGGTCCAACCTGACCACGCAGGTCATGGGCGATGTCTTCGGCGCGAGGGCGCGGCGCTTCGACACTGCGCTGCAACAGGCGCTGTTCGACGAGAACATGCCGGAGCGCGTGTACCGCACGCTGGTAGCGCAAGCAAACGCCGGCCTGCCGACGTTGCATCGCTACCTGCGGCTGCGAAAACGCCTGCTTGGCATCCGCGACGAGCTCGCCTACTACGACAACTACACGCCGCTCTTCACTGTCGCAATACCGCCACGGTTTTCGGTCACGGACGCGAAGCGGCTCACCGTCGAAGCGCTGGCACCGATGGGCGACGAATATCTAACGCTCCTGAAGCGGGGGACCGCCGCGCAATGGTCGGATCCATACCCGAGGGACGGCAAGCGTTCGGGCGCATATGTGAACGGCGCCTATGACGTGCATCCTTATGTGCTCCTGAACCACAACGACGACTTCGAGTCGTTGACGACCTACGCACACGAATGGGGCCACGCGGTCCATACGCTGTTGGCGCAGGCGAACCAGCCGTTCGAGAAGGCAAATTATTCGACGTTCATCGCCGAATCGGCATCGATCGCCAACGAACTGCTGCTGAGCGACTACCTGGTTCGCACCGCGACGACGCGCGAGAATAAGCTGTTCTACCTCGGCCAGCAGCTCGAATCGATCCGCACCACCTTCTTTCGTCAGGTGCAGTTCGCAGAGTTTCAGCTCCAGATGCACGATCTGCGCGAGCGCGGGCAGCCGCTGTCGGGTGCCACGCTGACCGAAAACTATTGTGCGCTGCTACGTCGCTATTACGGCGAGGCGCAGGGCGTGATGAGAATCGACCCGCTGTACTGCAATGAGTGGACCTATGTCCCTCATTTCTATTTCGGCTATTACGTATGGCAGTACGCGACTTCGATGGCCGGTGCTGCGCAGTTCACCGAGGAAATGGAAGGCACGTCGAGTGCGCCGGCACGCGATCGTTTCCTGGCGATGCTGAAGGCGGGCGGCTCCGATCACGCGTATGCGCTCTACCGCCGCGCCGGCGTGGATCTCGCTGAGCCCGCGCCCTATCAGGCGCTGCTGCGACGGATGGAACGCATCATGGACGACATCGAAGCACTCGAGCGCTCGCAATGAAGTGCAGCCCCTGGCGTGCCACGCGCTTGTGCACACGTCCACCTGAAATGAGAGAGGAGACTCCATGATCGGACGTCCATTTACCGACCAGATTGAAACGACCGATGCAACAGCAGACGCAGGCAGGCTGCTGCTGCGAGTAAGTCTCGGGTTATTGATCCTGTTGCACGGGATCAGCAAGATTCGCGGCGGACCCGGATTCATTCTCGATATCGTCGAAAAAGCCGGACTGCCCGACCCGTTCGGATATCTGGTCTACGTTGGGGAGGTCGTTGCTCCTCTCCTTGTCATCATCGGACTATGGACGCGTGCCGCAGCGCTCGTCATAGCCATCAATATGATCGTCGCAGTATTGCTGGTTCACACCGGAGACCTCCTCAAGCTTTCTCCGGAAGGTGGATGGGCGCTCGAGTTGCAGGGTTTGTTCCTCACCGTCGCGATCGCAATCGCATTGCTGGGCGCGGGTCGTTACAGCGTGACGGGTAGCGCGGGACGCTGGAACTGATCAGCGTTAGGTTCTTTGCACGGCGTCAGGCGATCCATTGCACGCGAGGCCGGTCGAGCGTCGCCCGATCCCACCCGGCGAGATCCGCGGAAGCGTCGTAAGTGGATTGCAGGAACGCAAGCAGTGTCGCGTCCGGATTCGCGGCGCGACGTACCGCGTCGTATGGAAGCACGAATTCGTGCAGCTCGGAATGATAGTAAGCACCTTCTGGCTCAACGCGGCGTTGCGCGTAGCCCACGGGCTCGGGATACGCGTACGCGTAGAACGCAGCCTCGCGCATTGCGCCACCACCCGGCCAGAAACCCCAGCTCGCGCACTCGTGCGCGTACGCCTCGACCATGACGTAGTCCGGACAGTTGGGCACGCCGCCCGGGTGGCGCGGCGCCTTGCGCCCGGAGAACCGCGTGGTCGCAAGATCGAAGCTACCCCAGAAGAAGTGAACGGGACTTGCTTTGCCCATGAAGCGTGCGCGGAACATTTCGAATACGCGCTGCGCCTGGAGCAGGATGCGCCAGTGATCTTGCGCTGCGTCCCCGTCATACGCCGCATGCTCGAAGTCGCGTTCGAACGGAATCGCGGTGACGATCTCGACGGGGACAGGATGAAGTCGCACGTTCACGTCGAGCGCGCGCAACGCTTCCATGTACTCGGAAAAGAACTGCGCCACGGGACGTGATACCAGCGGGAGCCGCTTGCTCTCGCCAAGACTGCTTCGAAACGCGAGTGCGTGGTCGAGAAAGTCGAATTCGACCTCGATGCACCGATCGCCGCACGGCATCGCACCGGTCGAGAGCCCGCGCACGGTTGGGTGAAGTGTCACTTGCCACCAGTGGTTCTGCATGGGCGCAAGTGCCAGGCGGGTTTTGCCCACGATCTGCGCCCACATGTGCAGCGTTTCGTACGTCGACTGCCAGCGTGCGAGCGGCAGATCAGGCCAGGCTTCCATGTGACCTCGCCATGCTTTCATACGTTTCAACTTTGAGGTGGACTTGCAGGTGCCCGGAGACTGCAAGCGCGCATGCGTAACACTCTGCCTTGCTCAAACGTGTCTGCGATCGCTACCGTGTTGCCGGATTATCGCCTGGCCCCCGAAAACCGCGGATCTGCATCAGCACCGCCGTCCGGACTCGCACGCGCAATAGCGGCTGCCGAGTAAACTGCAAACTGCAGCTAGGAGAGCGCATGATGTCCAATGGGTACTCGCGTGGCCTTGCAGCATCGTCCGAATCTCACGAAGAGTGGCTTCTGGACGATGCAATAGACGACTCGTTTCCGGCCAGCGATCCTGTCTCGCACGGTCAACCGGGCAGCATCCTCAACCTGCGCTATGCAGCGCTGGAACGGCACCGAGCAGGGGTTCGGCGAAAGGATGCGGGGCTTGTACCGTGGTTGGTGCTGATCGCTACGGCGTCCGTGTGCGCGGTGCTGCTCGCTCGTCGCCGGAGATAAGACTCGGCATGCCGATGCGCCGCCGGCCGTGACGTGACGGCCCCCGTGGCGGCGGCAGACCCGTAACGAAACACCCGATCGCTCCACCCCGGTCGGGACGATCGGTCAAGCCCCGGCGCGCTACGACGGGATTATCGCCGTTGTTTTGCTGTTTACAGCACACACCGCAGCTGCTGCGCCATCTGTCCCCCGGGGTCCCGTAATGATTTCCGCCAATCGTTTCTCGACGCTGGCTGCGGCCTGCGTTCTCCTGTTCGTCTTCGCCGTCCGCGCAACCGCGCAGACAGCGCCGCCCGCCCCTGCGCTGGTCGCTCCGGCCAATAGTGCGTCGCTTGTACAACCGATCACGCTCGACTGGAAGGACGTGTCCGACCCCGACGGACCGATAGGGAGCTATACATGGCAGATCGGTACCTCGTCGTCATTTGGCAAAGTCGTGCTGGCTGGCTTCACCAACCGGCTCGCGGACGATCTGCCGGCCGCAACCGAAGACAAGATCAGCGGGCTGCCGAACGGAACGTACTTCTGGCGAGTACGCGCCACGCAGCTCGTGGGCGGCGCGACCGGTTCGATAGACTCACCGTGGTCCGCGGTACGCACGTTTACGGTCAGCGGCCTCGGTCCCGCGCCCGGACGACCGGTCTTCAGCGCGCCGGCAGCGAACTCGTCATTTCATGTGCGCGAGTTCTTCGACATCAAGTGGTCTCCGGTACCGGGTGCACAGTACTACCTGCTCGAAGTCGATAATGAGCCGAGCTTTTCCTATCCGTTGACGCTGACCACGAACGCACTCACGTTCGGTACACACGCGCAGGCGGGCTGGGGCAATCCGATCGCGAACGTGTATTACCGCGTGCGCGCCGTTTCAGCCGATAACGTACGCGGGCTGCCATCGGCCACCCTCAATGTGCACATCACCAATGCGGCGCCCGTGCCTCCCGCACCTGCGCTGCTCGCCCCCGCGGCCGGCGCGACTGTATCGCTTCCGTTCACGTTCGATTGGTCGGACACACCTAACCCGCAGGTCCCCGGGTACGACGTCGATGTCGACACCGACCCGAATTTCTCCGGCAGCATCGGCGTGCTATTCCTGCAGGGTGTCACCCGGTCCGACTACATGGTTGCCTCGGATCTGCCTCCCGGCACGTACTTCTGGCGAGTGCGCGCGCTTCACGGCGACGCGTTCGGGCCGTGGTCGGCGGCGCGATCCTTCAAGGTCGGCGCGACACCGCCGAAATCGCCCGACTCGGGGTTGTTCGCGATCATCGCCGAACCGGGCAATGCGTATGGCGGGAATTCCACGCAGGCAAGGGTGATGTTGAACATGCCCGCGCCGCCTGGCGGAGCCACCGTAACCGTCGCAAGCGACATCCCGCAAGCGGAAGCGCCGCGAACCGTTATCGTGCCGGCGGGCATGACCGACGCGACCGTATCACCGATTACCACCGGCCTCGCGCCGCCGAATGGAATCATCGGCGTGATACGAGCGGCGTACGCCGGCACTTGGCAGCAGAGCTCGCTCGGCGTGCTTCCACTTCTCTATGGAACGAATCTCGGCCAGGAGAGCGTCGTCGGAGGCGCAACGTTCACGGGCACCGTCACGCTGCAAAGCGCAGCACCGCCCGGTGGCGCAACCGTGCGACTCGTGAGTAGCGACACCGCTCTCGCCCGCGCGCCTGCGACGGTATTCATACCGGAAGGAAACACCGACGCCACGTTCTCTGTTGCAACGAGCGCCGTTTCCGTGCCTACGCGAATCGTCATCGAGACCGGCATGGACAGCGACGGCTATCGGGCGCCCGAGGCGTGGATAACGCTGATGCCCTCGGGCGCTGCTGCACCGCCTCCGAGCCTCTCATCGTTGACGCTCAACCCGGCGCGCATTGCGAGCGGAAGCACATCGACAGCAACCGTGACGCTGACCTCTCCCGCACCCCCAGGCGGGGCGCTCGTAATCCTGCAGGGAAGTATGGAGGGCCAGGTCATCACGCCCGCCAGCATCACGGTGCCGGCAGGGAGCACGAGCGCAAGCTTCCAGATCACCGCGCCGGAAGTGTGGGCAACGCACTGGGTTTTCATCGGCGGCCACTACGGCACGTCTGGTGGATCGCAAGCACGACTGCTCCAGATCGATCCAGGTCCAACGGGACCGCCGACGTTGCTGGCGATGGGCGCAAGTGCATCGGACGTTGTGGGCGGCACCGCCTTCCGGGGTACGGTGGCGCTCGTCGTGCCGGCTGCACCGGGCGGCGGTGTCGTCAACATGACGAGCGAGAACCCGAGCGTCGTGCAGGTACCGCCGAGCGTCAGCGTGGCGGCAGGAAACAGCACCGGCAGTTTTGCCATCCCGACGAGCGCGGTGCCTGTGACGACCGGCGTGCGCATCAACGCAAGCGCAGGCGGCGTGACCAAGTCATGGTTCGTCAACGTCAGGCCCGACCCCAACGCGGCTCCATTACTGAAGGCGCTGACGATGAGCCCGACGACGGTTGCGGGCGGAACGTCAACCACGGGTACGGTGGTTCTGAGCGGGCCCGCACCGGCGAACGGCGTTACCGTGACACTTTCCACGAGTAACGCATCGGTGGCCAGACCGCCGGGTGTCGTCTCCATTCCCGCCGGACAGACGTCCACCGCGTTTGCGCTCCCGACATCGCCGGTGTCG
>JAICVH010000643.1 GCA_025935435.1 Burkholderiales bacterium | reverse complement strand
GCGAACGAAGCCCTCGCCTTCCGGACCGAACGCGCTGCCCGGCGCGAGGCCGAGCTGGGCTTCGCCAACGAGGCGCCGGCAGAAGTCGAGCGTGTCGTCAACGCCGTCGACGCGGAAGAACGCATACATCGCACCTTGCGGTGGTGTCGCGGTCACGCCCGGTAGTTGCGCGAGCGCAAAGATCAGCCGATCGCGCGCGTGTTGCAGCCGGTTCCGCGTCGCGATCGCGAGCGGCTCTCCATCCTCGATCGCGGTAACGCCTGCGCGCTGCACGAACACCGGCGAGCACGACGTGTTGTATTCGATCAGCTTGCCGAGATCGGGCATCAGCGTCGGCGGAGCGACGATCCAGCCGAGGCGCCAGCCCGTCATCAGCCAGGCTTTGGAAAAGCTGTTCGTGCTGACGACGCGTGCGCCGCGTTCGGCTATATCGAGGAAGGACGGTGCGGCAGGACCGTCGCCGAAGTAGACGCGCTCGTAAACGTCGTCGGCGATGACCCAGATTCCATGCCTTTCGCAATGTTCGAGCACCGCGCGTTGCGCCGTTCGATCGATCGTCCAGCCGGTCGGGTTGTTCGGCGAATTGATCATCACGGCGCGCGTGTCCGGCGTCAGTGCGTCGAGCAGCCGGTCGACGTCGAGCTGCCAGCCGCGGGCGCCGAAGGCGAGTGGAATGCAGACGACGCTGGCCGACAGGATCTTCGGAATCTCGACCAGGTTCGGCCACAGCGGCGTTACGACGACGACGCGATCGCCCGGTGCAATCAGCGCTTCGACCGTCAGCATCAACGCAGACATGCCGGACGCCGTCACGGCAACGCCTTCTTGGGACGTCGCGCCGTGCAGGCGTGTCACGTAGCGCGCAATCGAAGTGCGAAGCTCCGGTATGCCGAAATTCTGCGCGTAAAACGTTTCCCCTCGCGCAAGTGAACGGGTCGCCGCATCACGGATGAACGTCGGCGTGACCTGGTCGGGCTCGCCGAACCAGAATGCCAGCACGTCCGGATCGTGCATGCCGGCGTTCGCGATCTCGCGAATCTTCGACGCACCGAGTGCGCGGATGGCAGGCCGCGCGACGGCGTCGTGGGAGAGCCGGTGCGGAAGCGGCGGGACGGGTAGCGTGGCCACGCCGCATTATCGGCGAGGTTGTAGGGACAGCCGCTGGACGGCGATTTCGTACCGATCGCGCCCGTGGCCTTTCGCCGCGTAGAGCGCGCTGTCCGCGCGTTTCAGCAGCGCCTCGGGCGTCGTGGCGCCGCCGTGACCGATGGCGATGCCGATGCTCGTGGTCACCCGGATCGCTGCATCGCCTGCGCGAATATCCGATCGCATCGCCGCCAGGATCTTGCGCGCAACGAACCGGCACTCGTCGCGCGTGTGAATACCTTCCAGCACGATGACGAACTCGTCGCCAGCGAGTCTTGCGACCAGATCGGTCGCGCGGACGGAAGCAAGGAGCCGCCGCGCGAATTCGCGCAGCACGTCGTCGCCGGCCGCATGGCCGAGCGTGTCGTTGATGCGCTTGAAGCCGTCGATATCGAGGAAGAGCAGCGCGACGTTGGTGCCGGCGCGCTGCGAGCGTCGCAGCGCGGCCGCGATGCCGTCGTTGAACATGTGCCGATTCGGAAGTCCGGTCAGTGCGTCGTTCTGCGCGAGCCGCTCGAGTTGTCGCTCGACCTGCTTCAGCGGCGTCACGTCCGCGGACGACGAGTAGATGCCGATGACCTGTCCGTTCGCATCGACATCAGGAATGTACGTGCCCCGGACGAAACGCGCACCGTCGGCATCCTTGACTTCGACGTCGAAATCGACGCGCTCACCGGCGAACGCGCGGTCCAGGTTCTCCCGAATTGCTGCATATGCTGCGGCACCCAGCACTTCGCTGACCAGGCGGCCCGTGATTTCGGACAACGGACGATCGAGCCAGGTCTCGTAGTAGCGGCTGTTGAAGCGATAGCGCCGGTCGCGATCGATGTACGCGACCATCGACGGGATGTTGTCGGTGATGCGACGCAGCCGCTGCTCGCTCTCCTCGGCCTTCGCCTGCGCAGCGTGCAGGTC
>JAICVH010000420.1 GCA_025935435.1 Burkholderiales bacterium | reverse complement strand
TGGTGCCGGGAGAGGGAGTCGAACCCTCACGGTATTGCTACCGGCGGATTTTGAGTCCGCTGCGTCTGCCATTCCGCCACCCCGGCGAGGTGACCATCATTATCGCGGAATAGGCGAGCTTCTCAAACGTGCACGAGCGCAAGACCGCCGAGCACGACCGACGCCACCGCAACGCCGTACGACGCGTATTGCAGGCCGCGGCTTCGGGTCAATAGCGTGATCGCCGCGAGCGCAATCGAAATCTGGATCAGCGTCATTGCCTGTGCCCAGCGATGATGCACGTGCATCGACGCTTCGCTGCGCGCTTCGAGCTCGACGGATTTGCGCTCGAGCTCCTGCGCCTTGCTCATGATCTCCTGCTTTTCCTTGTTGTAGCGCTCGACTTCGCCTTTGTAACGCATCTGCTCGCCGCCGGTGGCGAGCACCGCGCCGAGCTCCGCGAGATTCTGCTTGCTGCTCTTCGCCTGGTAGAAATTCCACTGGTCCGACGCTTCCGTCTTGCGGATCGCGGAGTCGTTCTTGAACATCAACGCGTCGTTCTGCGTCGCACCCGCCATGTATCCGAAGAACGCGCCGATCGTCGCGAAAATCGCCGTCATCACGGCGATGCGCCCGGACAGCGGGTCCCGCGTGTGCGCAGCGTGCTCGAGTTCATGGTCGTGCGGACCATGAACGTGGAAGCCGTGTGCCGACATGCCTGTCTCTTGATCAGCGAATGGGGGTCGTCACGCGCGCGTACGTGACGAATGCATAGTCGAAATCGACGTCCGCATCGGCTGCCCGCGACTCGCGCGCAGTTTCACGCCATTCGCGCGGATCGAGCGCTGGGAACGTCGCGTCGCCGTCGAAGTCGCGTGCGATTTCGGTCACGTGCACGACGTCCGCGAGCGGGAGTGCCGCGCGATAGAGCTCTCCACCACCGATGCAGAACGCCGGTGCTGGGCAGGCGACGCGATCGAGTGCTGCACCGAGCGAATGCGCGACGTCAGCGCCATCGGCCGCGAAGCCGCGGTCGCGTGTAACGACGATGTTCTGCCGGCCGGGCAACGCGCGGCCGATCGATTCCCAGGTGCGCCGCCCCATGATGACCGAATGACCGGTCGTCAATGCACGAAAGCGCCGCAGATCCTCGGGCAGCCGCCAGGGAAGCCTGCCGTCGACGCCGATGACGCCGTTGTGCGCCACCGCTGCGATCAGTGCAAGCGCCGGCATCGATCAAGCGCGCATTCCACGCTCGCGCACGACGGCCGCGACCGGATCGTCGATGCGTGCCGGAGTGTCATAATCCGCCGATTATAGCGAGCCCTCCACGGCGATTTCCCGCTGAAGCGTGTACTACCCGCGCTCGTTCCTGAAGTTCATCCTGCTCGGCTTCCTGCTCGTCAGCTTGCCGCTCGTCTATGCGCTCGCCGAGCTGATCCTGTCGCTCGACCGTCTCGAATCGCAGGGGCGCCAGGAAGTCGTGCAGGCTGCACAGGCCGGACGCACGAGCCGCCTCCTGTACGAACAGGCGACGACGCTCGAGCGTGTCGCGCGGCAACAGTTGATTCTCGATGATCCCGCGCTGCTCGAGGAGTACGCGCGGTTGCGTGAGGAATTCCGGCAGACGACGCGACAACTGGCGGCGTTGCCTCTCGAGCCCGGCGCGCAGGCCGGGCTCGAGAAACTCGCCGATCGCGAAAGCCGACTGCACAAGCTGCTGCTTGCGCCGCGGCGCGCACCCGACGTCGCCACTGATCTCGCCGACGGTTACGCGCAGCTCGTCGATGGTGCGCAGGCGATGCTTGCATCGAGCAGCCAGTTGACGCAGCGCGCGATCGAGCGGTTACAGGAAACAGCGACGCAGGGCCGCGAAAAATGGCTTTACGTCGGACTCGCCACCGTCGCGATCGCCATCGCGCTCGCGATCCTGTTTGCGACGTTGATCTCGCGACCAATCCGCCAGCTCGACCTCGCCATCCGGCAGATGGGGAGCGCGGACTTCACGCACGCGATCAAGGTTACGGGACCGCAGGATCTGCGTTACGTCGGGCAGCGGCTCGAATGGCTGCGCGGACGACTCTCCGAGCTCGAGCAGCAGCAGGCACGCTTTCTCCGGCACGTTTCGCACGAGTTGAAGACGCCGCTTACCGCGGTGCGCGAAGGCGCCGAGCTGCTGCGCGATGACGTCGGTGGCAAGCTGACGCCGGAGCAGCGCGACATCGTGCGTATCGTTCGCGACAACACGCTGAATCTTCAGAAGCTGATCGAGAACCTGCTCGCCTATCAGCAGATACGCGCCATGGAGCCGGCCGAACTGGGTCCGGTCGCGCTGCCTGATGTCGTCAATCGAGTGCTGCGCGAACAGCGGCTCGCCGCGCTCGCGCGCATGATCACGTTCGACGCGAAACTCAAGTCGGCCACGGTGATCGGCGATGCCGAGCGGCTGCGGACGATCATCGACAACCTGGTGTCGAACGCCATCAAGTACTCGCCGCGCAACGCGACGATCGAGCTTGCCGTCGGAGCCAAGGACGGTTGCGCGGTGCTCGACGTGATCGACGAGGGACGCGGTGTCGCAGTTGCCGATCGCGCGCGGATCTTCGAGTCGTTCTATACCGGACCGGCACCGGTGGATGGCCGCGTCAAGGGATCCGGCCTGGGACTTGCGATCGCGCGTGAGTATGCACACGCTCAGGGAGGCCGCATCGAAGTCGCCGGCCGTGGCGACGGCAAGACCGGCGCCTGGTTCAGGCTGTCGCTGCCGCTCGCCGCGGCCGAACTGCGCAAGCCGTTCGCGACGCCGGCGCTCGTGGCCAGCAAATGAGACGGCTGTTTGCGCGGCCTGCAGCGGCGATCGCTCTGATGCTCGCGGCCTGCGCAACACCGCCTACGCCCATCATGCCCGCGGATGAAGATTACGATCCGGACGCATACGTAAGCGCGCCCGCGACGCCGCTCGTCGAGTCGCCGCCGATCGAGCCGATCGAACCGCCGCTGGCGCCAGTCACCACCACGCCCGCGCCTGCGTCACCCACGCCTAGCCTCGAACCGTCAGCGCCGCCCTCGGCAGTCGCGCCGCCGGTCGCGGTCAGCCCGCCGCCCGCGAGCGAGCCGACCGAAGACCAGCAGATGATCGCGCTGCTGTCCGACCTGCAGCGCTTCGGTACGCTCGCCAACGATGAACTGAAGCGTGAACTCAATGCAGCGACGCAGGCGCTGGCCCGGCAGCGAACCGATGCGAACCGCGTGCGCCTCGCCGTGCTCTACACGTTGATACGCACGTCGCCGCAGGACGATCAGCGGGCGGTACAGTTGTTCGAGAACGTCGCGAGAAGCGCGGCGCCGACATCCCC
>JAICVH010000541.1 GCA_025935435.1 Burkholderiales bacterium | reverse complement strand
CTGCGGGTCCACATCAACGCATCGGGTGGTACGTTCTCACTTGACTGCGCCGAGCGTCAGGCCGCTGATGATGAAGCGCTGGCCGAGCACCATCAGCAATACGGCAGGAATCGTGGAGATCACCGACGCCGCGGCCATCTGCGCGTGCTGAGTTTCGTACTGCTGCGCGAAGCGCGCGATCGCAACCGGCACCGTGGCATTCGCGCGCGACGTCAAGCTTAGGGCGATCGGAAACTCGTTCCAGCTGAAGATGAACGCCAGTATTCCGGCCGCGATCAGGCCCTGCAACGCGAGCGGCAACACGACCCGGAAGAACGCGTCGAACGGGCCGCAGCCGTCGACCTGCGCCGCTTCGATGATTTCGGGGGGAATGTCGCGAAAGAACGCTCGCATCAACCACACGGTCATCGGCAGATTGATCGTCACGTGTGTAAGCACCAGGGCGACGCGCGTGTCGTAGAGACCGACTTCGCGGAACGCGATGTACCAGGGGCCGATCAGTGTCAGCACGGGCACCATGTGGAACACGAGCGTCCAGCCGAGAAAAGCCGCCGACACCCAGCGCGGCCAGCGAAAACGGTGCAACGAATACGCAGCGAGCGACCCGACGACGAGCACCGCCAGCGTGCTCGTGCTCGCGACGACGAGACTGTTGACGATGTTCGCGGCGAAATCGGAGCGTCGGCCGAACAGAACGTCCGCAAAGTTCGACAGCGTCGGCGTGAACGGGAATTGCGCGGAATAAATGGCGATCTGCGTCTTGAACGATGCGGTGAGGATCCAGAGGAACGGACCGATTACCGCGGCGACGCCGAGCCACGTCAGCAACTGGCCGGCTATCCCGGCGCGCAGGCTCGCCGCGCTGGGTCGCGCAAACATGTCGCTGCTCTGCCGCCGTGCCCGCTTCATGCTGTTGCGAGCGCCCCGGTCAGGCGACGGCTCACGAGCAGGAACGCGATGATCGCGGCAATGACCGCAAGCGACAGTAGCGCGCCGTAACCCAGCTGGTTTTGCTCGAAGAAAACCTTGTAAAGATGCAAGTTGATGAGCTCCGTCGCGGTGCCGGGGCCGCCGGACGTCAGCAGGTACACCTCGTCGAACACCTTGAACGCGAGGATCGAGCGGAACACGAGCGCGACGATGATTGCCGGCCGCAGCAGCGGGATCGTGATGAGGCGCACCGCCTGCCAGCGCGACGCGCCGTCAACGTGCGCCGCTTCGAGCAGATCCACCGGCAGCGCTTCGACGGCCGCGAACAGGATCAGGAACACGAATGGCACCCAGTGCCAGACGTCGACTGCGATCACCGACGCGAGCGCGATGCTCGCCGAGCCGAGCCAGTTGACCGGCGCCAGTCCCACTGCGACGAGCATCTGATTGAAGATGCCGAAGTCGTAGTTGTACATCAACTTCCACATGCTGCCGATCGCAACCGGGGGCACCAGAATCGGCAGTATCAGCAGCGTCCGGATCCAGCGCTTGCCGCGTACGCCAGCCACCGAGATCGCGAGCGCGAGCCCGAGCACCATTTCGATCGTGACCGATACGGCGACGAACACGAACGTGTTGACGATCGCCGGTCGCAGCACTTCATCGGCGCGAAGCAGATCGAAATTGCGCTTCGGCGTGAAGGTCCAGATTTCCGCGGCTTGCGTGAACTCGACGGTGGAAACACTCATCCGCGCGAGATTCAGCAGCGGATAGAGCGTCAGCGCGCCGAACAGCAGGACGGCGGGCAGCAAACTCCAGTGGCGAAACGTGCGATTGAGCGCGCCCGACCACGTGGGTCGGGTGAGCGCCGCCGGATCGCTCACTCCGGAAGCGGCGTCAGCATCCCGGTGCGCCGACCGTTGCGGCGGAACAGTTCCTCGATTTCCTTGGCCGCCGTGTTCAGCGCCTTGCCGGAGCTCATCTCGCCGATGAGCGCCTGGTTGAGTCGCAGGCCAAGCACCTGCTCGACCTGCGCACCTTCGGCGAACCCGAGTTCCTGACGCGCGAACTTCTGCGTCTCGAGGAATGCCGGCATCCAGCGCAAGCGTGGCTCTTTCGCGAGATCCGACGTGAACACGTCGCTGCGGTTCGGGATGCCTCCCGCCTGGGCGAACGCCCGCTGCGCCTCATAGGTGACGAACCAGCGCGAGAACGCGAGGGCGGCCTTCTTCTGTGCATCGGACGCGTTCTTCGGCACGACGGCGTTCCAGTTGCCGATGACGGCACCGCGTCCTCCGTTGCGTCCTGCGGGAAGCGGCGAGGTTTCGAGCTTCCCGACGACCGCCGACTTGCTCGGATCCTCGAAGCTCGCGAAAGCGGCGGTGACCACATCACCCATGGCAGCCTTGCCGGTCGCGAGCAGTTGGATCACGTCGCCCTGCCCGAGGGAACCGTAGTTCGGCGGGCCGCATTTTTTCAGCAGGTTGATGTAGAGGTCGAGCGCGTTTTTCGCCTGCGGGCTGTTGATCGTGACTGTGTAATCTCCGCCCGCAGGGTCCTTCACCAGAGATGCACCTTCCGCCAGCATCACGCTCTGCCAGTCGTAGCGGATCTGATTGCCCTTCTCTCCGCGGACGACGAAGCCGTAGGTCTTCGGCGGATCGTTGAGCTTCGTGCACGCCGAGAGCACGTCTTCCCATGTCTTGGGAACGGG
>JAICVH010000556.1 GCA_025935435.1 Burkholderiales bacterium | reverse complement strand
TCATCGCGGTCAGCGTAGCATGCTGCACGCGTCGTCAGCGCGGGTTCGCGCGCTAAAAAAACGCCCGCTGTCGTCGCGGGCGCGGGGGATTCGTTTGGGGAAGCCGGCGCGCCGTGCGTGCTGGGCTTGAAGGCGCGCGCGGCGCCGGTCGATGCGCTGCTGCTAGAAAACGCTGCGCGCAGCGCTGATGCGGTCTGCGAGCTGCTCGAGCGCGGCCTGCTGCGCGCGCGACTCTTCGTCACGCTTCGATTGCAAGTCGTCGGCAGCCGTAACGGCCGTCGCGCTCAGGTGTTGCTGCAGTTCCGGGATCCGCGTATCCATGATGTCGACTCGCTTTACGACGCGCGTGCGCGTGGTGTGGGTGCGGCGTACTAAGCAAGTGACATGCCACCACTCAAATTCGTGTGAATACCGTCGATCGATGGCGCGTTACGGGGCGTGATCGGCGAATCGCGAGCAAAAGGACACACGCGTCGGGACGTACTGAGATGCAGTGTGTCGCAGTCCACCGACGTGTCGGGCCAACGATCAGTCAAGGCATTGATCGTACGGTGAAAAAGTTGTCGCCTCGAAGCGACACTCGACAGCGCATTCCGGAATTGACTGTCGGCCCGCTTTGCAGTCAGGCCTTGGCTTCCTTGAACATGCCCGGTTCGAGGCGATGTCGCTGCAGCAGCTTGTAGAACTCGGTGCGATTGCGCTTCGCAAGCTGCGCCGCCTGCGTGACGTTGCCGCCGGTGATCTTCAACAGGCGCACGAGGTAATCGCGCTCGAAGGTCTTGCGCGCTTCCTCGAAAGGCACCAATGCCGCCGCGTCCTCCTTGAGCGCCGCTTGCACGAGCGTCGCGGGAATGACCGTCGTCGGCGTCAGCGCGACCGCCTGCTCGAGGAGATTGATGAGCTGGCGAACGTTGCCTGGCCACGGTGCCGCGACGAGGAGCGCCATCGCATCGGGCGCGAGCGTCGATGGCGGCTTGCGGTAGCGCTCGGCAAGTCGATGCAGGATATGCACGGCGAGCAGTGGAATGTCCTCGCGCCGCTCGGCGAGTGATGGCAGCTTCAGCGACACGACGTTCAGCCGGTAGAACAGGTCCTCGCGGAACAGGCCCTGTTCGCGCTGCGAGTCGAGATCGCGATGCGTTGCCGAGATCACGCGGACGTCCACCGGAATCGACTGCGTCGAGCCGACCGGACGGACCTCGCCTTCCTGCAACACGCGAAGCAGCTTCACCTGCAGCGGCAACGGCATGTCGCCGATTTCGTCCAGAAACAGCGTGCCGCCGTCGGCGGACTGGAACAGTCCCTTATGTGCCTGCACGGCGCCGGTGAATGCGCCGCGCGCGTGGCCGAACAACTCGGATTCGAGCAGATCGGCGGGGATGGCGCCGCAATTGACGGCGACGAACGACTTTTCGCGTCGCGGGCTCGCCTGATGGATTGCGCGCGCCAGCAACTCCTTCCCGGTTCCCGATTCACCGAAAATCAGGACGCTGGCGTCGGAGTCGGCGACGAGCTTGGCCTGCCGCAGCAAATCCTCCATTCGCGGACTACGGGTGATGATGCCTGCGCGCCAGGCACCCGCGGTCGTGTCGCTACCCGCCGGTTCGCCTCCGGACAACGCGAGCGCGGCCGCGACTTTCTGCAGCAGGTCCTGGCTGTCGAACGGCTTGGTCAAGAACCCGAAAACGCCGCGTTGCGTCGCGCTTACGGCGTCGGGAATCGTGCCGTGTGCGGTCAGCACGATGACCGGCAACGCCGGATGCTGGCGGTGGATTGCATCGAACAGCTGCAGTCCATCGATGCCGGGCATACGCAAGTCCGTGATCACCGTGGCCGGTCGCTCGACGGCGATCGTTGCGAGCGCGGTTTCACCGCTTTCAGCCGTGCGCACGCGATATCCGGCTGACGTCAGGCGCAGGCTGATCAGCTTCAGCAGGTCCGGATCGTCATCGACGAGCAGAATGTCACCGCGAGTCATCATTGGCTTCCGTTCATGGACAATCCTGGCTAGCGACCGGAACCGCCCGCGCCCGACGCGCCACCGCCGCCGCCGCTTCGCACGCGATCGCGCAGCAGGCTTCTTTCCATCGCGCGCAGCGCCTCGAGCTTCTGGATGGCGGTATCGGCCTTTTGCTGTTCGTCGCGGACGGCCTTTTGGCGCTCCACGACCTGTGAATGCAGCACCGCCGCGAGGTGGCGAATCGGGGATGTCGGCGCCGCGCTTCTCGCGACGTTCTCGAACAACTGTACCGCCCGCTGATCGTCCTGCGGCGACGTGCGTATCAACGTGTAGAGCACGGCGAGGCGCACGCGGTTCGCATCGGTTCGCTGGCGGGCCAGCGCCTGCGTCGCTGCATTGAGTTCACGCTTCAGTTCATCGTTGGCGAGCGTACCGAAGCGCTGCAGGTCCGACAGCAGCGCGATCATCTGCTGGTCTTCGGTCGGCTCGCTCGCGGGCGGCGGGCTGACCGCGACCGGCGGCGCGACTGCCGAGGGCGGCGCTGACGGTTCGAGGCTAGGCGTGGGTGACGCAGGCGCGGGCGTGGTGGT
>JAICVH010000544.1 GCA_025935435.1 Burkholderiales bacterium | reverse complement strand
GGATACGCTGCCCCGCCAGTGAAACCACGCGATCTGTACGATCGAGGCCGCGATGGCGACCGCCGTGGCAACCCAGATGCCCTGCCACTTGAACGCGACGAAGAACAGGACGAGCGGAAAATAGTCCGCGAAAAAGCGCATAAACCGTCAATTATACCGCGAACGCGGTCCAGTAGGGTCGAGGCGCCTAGCGCGCTGGCGTCAGGGACCTACGAAATCGCGGCCAGTCGAATGCGGGCCCGGGGTCGGTCTTGCGGCCTGGCGCGATATCGCTGTGACCGACGACGTCGTCGATCGCGTAACGCCGGCGAAGCGCGCGCACCACGCGGCCGAGCATCGCGTACTGAGAAGGCGTGTACGGCACATCGTCGGTTCCCTCGAGTTCGATGCCGATCGAAAAGTCGTTGCATCGTGCGCGGCCCCGCCACGTCGATTCGCCGGCGTGCCATGCGCGTCTTGCACAGGGCACGAACTGAATGAGATGGCCGTCGCGGCGGATCAGAAAATGAGCGGACACGCGAAGCCCGGCGATCGTCGCGAAATACGGATGCGCTGCCGGATCGAGGCGATTCGTGAACAACCGCTCCACACCATCACCGCCGAATTCGCCGGGTGGCAGCGAAATGCCGTGCACCACGACGAGCGAAATGTCGGTCGGTGCGGGTCGGGCGTCGAAGTTCGGCGTTGGTACGCGCGTGGCGATGCTCGCGTATCCATCGGCGTCGATCGTCAACCGCCGGGACCGCTTGCGCCGTTGCGGGCGTTGGTCGATTGCTACGGCCACTGAAAGCGCGGGCATGGGAAGCGACGCGCAAGTCTGCCACAGGCGCAACGGTAAGCGGTGAGATAGCCGCGCGACCGCCCGCGCAAGGCGTAAGGCGATAATGGAACTGGCATCGCACGCCGTTTCTCGGAACGTCGCCCGGTGCTCGTGAATGCGGCTGAAGACTATCTGCCGGGGGTCCAAGGGAAGGTGCGTCTCCTTGCGACCCGCATCAACGACCACTTCGCAAATGCGTCCATGCCGCCGATTCGCCTGAAGGCCCAACACTGCTGCCTGCGCCAACGACAGCGCATCGCTGAGCGCATCGATCAACATCGCGAGCGCACGGTGGAACTCAGTTGATCTACGCGTTCTCCCCGGAGGGCGTCGCATGTCTCGCCGCCGTACTCGCGGCCGATCCGTTGCTCGCGTTCGACATCGACGGCACGCTGGCGCCGATCGTCGAGCGACCGGATGAGGCGCGGCTGCCCGACGACGTGCAGAACTGTCTTGTGCAACTCGCACAGCGCTTCGACGTTGCGATCATTACCGGACGCAGCATCGACGACGCACGGCGCATGCTCTCGTTCACGCCGCGCTATCTGATCGGCAACCACGGTGCCGAGGGACTGCCGGGTTGGCGCGAGCGTTCGGCCGGCTTCGAACGTATCGTGCGCGCGTGGCAGCAGACGCTGGCGGCTTGCGGCGCGCTGGCCACGGCCGGCGTCGCACTCGAAAACAAGCGCTACTCGCTTTCCCTTCACTACCGACGTGCGCCCAATCCGGCGGCCGCGCACGATGCGATTCGTGGATGCCTGCAGCGAATCGATCCGGAGCCTCGGATCATTCTTGGCAAGGCAGTCGTCAACCTGCTGCCGCTTGACGCGCCCGACAAGGGCGACGCGTTGCGCACGCTGATCGAGGAGACACGCTGCAGCAGCGTGCTGTACGTGGGCGACGACGACACCGATGAAACGGTGTTCGGGCTGCGCTTGCCGAGCGTGCTGACAGTTCGCGTGGAACCGGCGGCAGACAGCGCCGCGGCGCTCTATCTGCGAGACCAGCGCGAAGTGTTCACGCTGATGCAGCACATCGCCCGCGAGCGGCCGCGCGCCGTGGCGGCACGGCCCGAACCGTAGGGATGCTCGTGCGTTCCGTCGTCGCGACGGAGTTTCAGCGCAGCACTTGCGCGAAGTGTTCGCGTTCCAGAATTTCTGCTTCCACGTCGCGCAACTCAGGATCGAGTGCGTCACGCGCCGAGATCATGCCGAGAGGCTTGCCGCCGTCGACGACGGGAACATGACGAAATCCACCGTCATGCATCATCAGCAGCGCCTGGTCGATGGCGCGATCCGGCGCGATCGTCCTAGGTTGCGTCGTCATCACGTCTGCGAGCGGCGTCCGCGAAGGATCGCGGCCTTCGGCCAGCACGCGGAAAACGGCATCGCGCTCGGTGAAGATGCCCACGAGGCGACCACCATCCACCACCATCAATGCGCCGATCCGCTGTTTCTTCATCGTTCGCGCCGCGACGGCGACCGTCGTGTCGCCTCGCGCAATGCAGGGCTTGCGTCCCGCGATCGTTTCACGGACTGATCGATGCGCCATGACGCCTCCTGCTTCGAAGTTCCGCCATTGATGCTACGCGCCTCGGCGGTGGATTGAAACCGCCCAGGATTTGCGCATTTGCGACAGGCCCTAGATAACACGACATCGGTCGCATATGTCCCACGGTTGTTGCCGTCCGTAGGCCTCGGACTACGGACGATTCAGGCGCCTTTGCCTGGCCTTTCAGCCGTGCGCTACGGACAATGCATCGCTGCGGCACGGATATGCGCTCGGCCGCGATCGGCCGTGAAACGCAGGCAAAGCCAT
>JAICVH010000099.1 GCA_025935435.1 Burkholderiales bacterium | reverse complement strand
TGGCAGAAGAGCAGATCGCGAACATCGCGCGGATCCAGCTGAAAGGGCTCGAGCGCCGGCTCGCGAAGCTCGACATCAAGCTCGATGTCGACGACGCGGCACTGGCGCACGTTGCGCAGGCGGGGTTCGACCCGGTTTACGGCGCACGCCCGTTGAAGCGCGCGATTCAGCAGCAGATCGAGAATCCGCTCGCCAAGGACATTCTCGCGGGCAGGTTCGCGCAAGGCGACACCATTCACGCGCGCGAAAAGGCCGGCAGCATCGTATTCGAGAAGTAGGCGGAGACGCCACCGCCTGGGAAACACCCCCGGGGGCGGCGCCACGGTTCTCCAAACACCAGCGTCGTTAGGCGTGGGTCGGCGGAGACCGCGCGATTGCAACGCACTTACGTGTCGGCGTGCAGCAGCCGGCCGCCGGCGAACGACCAGTTCTCCCAAGCCGTTTCGATGAACACGATCATCACCTGCTCCGGATCGAGGCCGACGTCGCGTGCGAGCGCCTCCGTCATGTCGGCAACCAGCTTGCGCTTGATGCGTACGCTGCGACCGATCGACCACAGGATCTCGATCAGAACGAAATCGCCGCCCCGCGATGTGCGTGCGTCCGGATAGCGCGCGTCGAAGCGGAAATTGTCGCCGTTGAGCTCGAGCACGCGTTGAAAGCGATCGGCTTCCGGAACGCCCGCCGCGATCAGCGAGCGATGAATCGCGTCGAGCAGCGCGGTCTTGCGTTCCTGCGAACGCGATTGCTGCAGGGTGACGGTGACGAGCGGCATGTCGGGTTCCTCGCGTGGTTGAGGATTACGCGTACGGCGCGTGGTAGCCCGGCGGCGGCGTCAACAGCGACGTCACCGCATCCCAGAGGCCGACCGAGCGCTGGGCGGTTTCGGGCAGATGAAGCGGCTTGCCTTCACGGCCTACCACGCAGAACGTGACGCCGTCCTGCGCCTCGACCACCGTGCCTCCATCGCGTTCGACCACCCAGTTGTCACCGGCGCGCAGCACGACATCGTTGCGATCGCCTTCTTGTGTAAGCCACACGGTGCCGCGTGTGACGCGTAGCGTTGCGCCGCGGATATCAGGCAGCGTGATCGCTTCCCGCGCGGCGAGGCTGACGACGGTACCGGTTTCGAAGCAGGCCATGCGAACCTCCGTTAGAATGCAGTCAGGTCATCCGACGTCCGGCCTGCCGGTTTGCGCCGCCGTGCGTCGATGAGAATGATTGTGGCGTGCCGACCGGCTCGGTACAAACGCGGAATTTGCATGGCTTGCATGCGCTACGGGAATGCATAAGACACTACGCGCGCTGCCGTCGCTGGACTTTCTGCGCGGCTTCGAAGCGGCCGGGCGCCGGCTGTCGTTCACGCTCGCCGCGGACGAACTGTTCGTCACGCAATCGGCGTTGTCACGGCAGATCAAGGCGCTCGAAGATGCGCTCGGCATCCCGTTGTTCGAGCGCCGCCATCGCGCGCTTGCGCTGACGCCCGCGGGCACTGCGTTCCATCGCGAAGTCACCGACGCACTGCAGTCGCTCGCGTCGGCGGCGGAACGCGTGCGCGGCACCGCGCGATCGCCTGGCCTTACGCTGTCAACGACCGTCTCGTTCGCGTCGTTGTGGGTGATTCCGCGGCTTGCCAACTTTCGCGCGCGACATCCGGACGTCGAGGTATACGTGTCCGCCGACGACCGCGTCGTCGATCTCGCGCGCGGTGATGTCGACGTCGCGGTGCGGTATCTGCCGGACTCGGCGGCCCCGGAGGGCGCAGTGCGGCTCTTCGGCGAACGTATGACGCCCGTCGCGAGCCCGAAGATCGCGCACGGAACGTCGCCGCTGCGTTCGCCCGCTGATCTGACGCGGCACGTGTTGTTGCACCTCGACGATCCCGACGGCCGTACGCCGTGGCTGGATTGGCGAAGCTGGCTTACGTCAAACGGTCAACCCGGCCTGAAGCCTGCGGGCGCGTTGCGCTTCCGCATCTACGACCAGGTCGTGCAGGCCGCGGTCGGCGGGCAGGGCGTTGCGCTCGGTCGCCTGCCGATGATCGCCGAGCACCTGCGCGACGGACGTCTCGTCGCGCCATTCGCGCGCAAATACGATTCGGCACGCGGCTATTTCGCGTTGCCTTCGCCGCGCGCCGCCGACCGCGACGATGTCGTCGCTTTCCTCCGCTGGCTCACCGACGAAGCCGCCGTCGAGTCCGAGCGTTCGGCGACATCGATCGTGCGCCGCAAGGCGAATGCTGAGAGTGCCGTACGTACGCGCGTCAAGGCGTAAAGGTGCATGACGCCAACGACTTTGTGCGCTCCCGCGGTGACGGCATTGCCGGCGCTTTTCGCCTCGTGCAAGTCGAAGACGGTTACGCCGTTGCTGCAGCGGCAAGCGAGCACGCGATCGTGCAGGCGGCGAACGTATGACGCACCGAAGTCCACATGATGTGACGCTGCGGCCGTCGGCGTGGATCGAGCGCTTTGCTGATCTCGTTCCAGCACGCGCGCGGGTGCTCGACGTCGCCGCGGGGACGGGGCGGCACGCGCGTTTTTTCGCTGCACGCGGTGCGCAGGTGCTGGCGATCGACCGCGATCCCGACGCGTTGTCTGCGTTGCGGGGTGTGGCCGGTATCGAAACCCGCGTCGGCGACCTCGAGGACGTCCCATGGCCGCTCGATCGGGAAACCTTCGACGCCGTCGTCGTCACCAATTACCTGCATCGGCCGCGGCTTGGCGATCTCGTCGCCGCAGTCAGCGAGAGCGGCGTGCTGCTGTACGAGACGTTCGCGGCCGGAAACGAGCGGTTCGGTCGTCCGTCGAATCCCGATTTCCTGCTGAGCGACGCCGAATTGCTCGACGCGGTGCGGCCGCGTCTTACCGTCGTCGCGTTCGAGCAAGGATCGATCGCGGGGGTGCGGCGTGCGGTCGTGCAGCGGCTCGCCGCTGTCGGCCGCCAGCGTGCGTGGCCACCCCCACTGCCGGAATCGGCGCCGCGCGTGGACATCGCGCTCTGATCGAGCATCCCGGATCCGTGGATCGACGCTGCAGCCGCACCCGCTCGAGAGAGCGAATCGGGTAGAATCGCGCTTTTTCCACCTCTGCATTTCATGGTTTCAGGCAGTCTCGTCGCAATCGTCACGCCCATGCAGCAGGGCGGAGCAATCGATCTTCCGGCACTCGCGCGCCTCGTCGATTTTCAGATTGCAAATGGCACGGCGGCCATCGTCATCGTCGGAACGACCGGCGAATCGCCAACCGTCAGTGTCGAAGAACACTGCCAGCTGATCCAGGCGGCCATCGACGACGCGGCCGGCCGTGTTCCCGTGATTGCCGGTACCGGCGGCAATTCGACGGCCGAGGCGATCGAATTGACGCGCTTTGCCAAGCGCGCCGGCGCGTCTGCATGCCTGTCGGTCGTGCCGTACTACAACAAGCCGACGCAGGAAGGGATGTACCGGCATTTCCGCACGATTGCCGAAACCGTCGACCTGCCGCTCGTCCTCTACAACGTGCCGAGTCGGACGGTTGCCGACCTCGCGAACGACACCGTGCTGCGCCTCGCAGAAATTCCCGGCATCGTCGGCATGAAAGACGCGACGTCGGATCTCGTGCGTCTGGTCGACTTGCGCAATCGGCTGCCCGCCGGCAAGGCGTTCGCGTTGTATTCGGGGAATGACGACACGGCACTGCCGTTCATGCTGCTCGGCGGCGATGGCGTGGTCTCGGTCACAGCGAACGTTGCGCCGCAAGCAGTGTCCGCAATGTGCGCAGCGGCGCTCGACAACGACGTCGTGACGGCCCGACGCCTGAACGCCCGCTTGATGAACCTGCACGCAAGACTCTTCGTCGAAGCGAATCCAATCCCGGTCAAGTGGGCACTGGCCGAAATGGGGTTGATCCACAACGAACTACGGCTCCCGCTCACGCCGCTGTCGCCGCGCTTCCACGATGTCGTGCGAAGCGCGCTCCGCGATGCCGGCTGCATCGGCGAGCCTGCTCTCAAGGTCTATTCGTGATGACTCGATTGTTCACTATCCGCGCGCATGTCGCTCTGCTCGCGGCCCTGCTCATCGTGTGCCTGGGCGGATGCGAATCGCTCGGTTCGCTTGGTTCGCTCGGCAAGCGCATCGATTACAAATCTGCGGCGAGTGCACCATCACTCGAACTGCCGCCCGATCTCAGCGCGCCACAGTACGACGATCGCTTCGCGGTCAATTCGGCGTCACAGTTTGCCGCGCGCAACGCCGGACGGCCGAAGCAGGCGGAACTCCTGCCCGTTGTCAGCGAGGCGCGCATCGCACGCGCCGGCAACGAACGCTGGCTCGTCGTCAAGACGACACCCGAGCAGGCGTGGTCGCAGGTGCGCAAGTTCTGGACGGATCTCGGATTCGTCATCGCCACCGAGCAGCCGTCGCTTGGCGTCATGGAAACCGACTGGGCAGAAAACCGCGCCGAGATTCCGCAGGACATCGTCCGCAAGTACATCGGCAAGTACATCGATGTCTTCTATTCGACGTACAAGCGCGACAAGTTCCGCACGCGGATAGAACGCGGGGCAGAGGCCGGCACGGTCGAGGTGTACGTGTCTCACCGTGGCATGGAACAGGTACCTACGGCGAAGGTCGACAACGTGTCGCCGGCCGGATTCGCCTGGGCGGTCATGCCGCCGAATCCCGATCTCGAGGCGGAAATGCTGTCGCGGATGATGATCGGCTTCGGGACGCCCGAGGCGCAGGCCGTCGCGGCCGCGTCGCCGGCGGCAGCCGCCGCGGCCCCGGCGCATGCGCGGCTGCTGAAGAGCGACGGCGTGTCCACGCTCGTGGTCGATGATCCGTTCGATCGTGCGTGGCGTCGCGTGGGACTCGCGCTCGACCGCAGTGGCTTCACGGTCGTCGATCGCGATCGCTCGACCGGGATCTATTTCGTTCGCTTCTCGGATCCGGACGCCGACATGGCGCGCAAGGATCGCGAAAAGGGGTTCCTGTCGAAGCTGCTGACGTTCTGGAAGACCGACGACAAGGACAAGCCGGAGCAATACCGGATCAAGATCGTCGAGACCGCGCCGCAGAGCACGGTGAGCGTGCAGGATCCGTCCGGAAACCCGGATCGCACGCAGGCGAGCGAACGCATCCTCGCACTGCTGCGCGACCAGCTCAAATAGCCGCGTAACGTCCCCGCGACCGTCACCATGCGCTTCGCGTCACTCGGCAGTGGCAGCGAAGGCAATGGTCTCGTCGTCGAAGTCGGCGATACGCGCGTCCTCATCGACTGCGGGTTCGCCGTGCGCGATACGGTCGCCCGGCTCGCGCGGCTGGGCGTTGCTGCGGAGACGATAAGCGCAGTGCTCGTAACGCACGAGCATGCCGATCACATCGGCGGCGTCGCAGCGTTCGCTGCGCGTTATCGCGTTCCCGTCTGGCTCACGTTCGGCACGCTCGAGATGGTGTCGGAGCGGTTTGCGCGCCTCGACCGGGTCTACGGCTTCGACACGCAGGATGTGTTCGCGATCGGCATGCTGGAAGTGCGGCCGTTCCCCGTGCCGCACGATGCCCGCGAACCCGTGCAGTTCGTCGTGGGCGACGGCGCGCATCGCCTCGGCATCCTCACCGATATCGGCGTGACGACGCGCTACGTCGAGACGAGTCTTTCCGGCTGCGATGCGCTCGTCCTCGAGTGCAACCACGACATCGACATGCTTGCGGGTGGCGATTATCCGTGGCCACTGAAGCAGCGGATCTCGAGCCGCCTCGGCCATCTTCACAACGAAGCGTCGGCCGCGCTGCTGGCTGCGCTCGACACGTCGCGGCTTCGGCACGTCATCGCGGCGCATCTGTCGCAGCAGAACAATACGCCCGCCAAGGCGCGCGCCGCGCTTGCGCAGGCGTTGAACTGCTCGCCCGACTGGATCGGCATTGCGGACCAGGCGAGCGGCTTTGCGTGGCGCGAGATGTGACGGCGCGCGTATCTACGCCCGCGCGCAAAACAACGGGCTGATCGGAAACGCCATGGAAAAGCGGCAGGAACTCTATCGCGGCAAAGCGAAGACGATGTATGCGACCGATGATCCGCATCGGCTCGTCATGCATTATCGCGACGATGTGTCGGCATTCGACGGTGCGAAGGTCGCGAAGCTCGAACGGAAGGGAGAGACGAACAACCGCATCAACGCGTTCGTCATGGGCAAGCTCGCGCAGTCGGGAATACCGACGCATTTCGTGTCGGTGCTGAACGACCGGGAATCCCTGGTCAAGGCGATGAAGATGATCCCCGTCGAGTGCGTCGTCCGCAACGTATGCGCCGGTTCAATGGCCAAGCGCTACGGTATCGAGGAGGGCACGCGCTTGCCGGAACCCATCTTCGAGTTTTTTCTGAAAAGCGATGCGCTGCACGATCCTCTGGTCAACGACGACCATATCCGCGTGTTGAAGTGGGCGACGCCTGCGGAAATCGCGCAGATGAAGGCGCTGACGCATCGCGTCAACGCGGTCTTGAAGCCGTTGTTTGCGAGCGCGGGCATTGATCTCGTCGATTACAAGCTCGAGTTTGGTCATCCGCTCGATGATCCGAACGGTGAACTGGTGCTCGGCGACGAGTTCACGCCGGACGGTTGTCGGTTGTGGGACGCGAAGACCGGCGAAAAACTCGACAAGGACCGCTTTCGGCGAGATCTCGGCGAGGTGATCGAGCACTACCGCGACGTCGCTCGGCGCATCGGCGTACCCGTGTAAGGCGCGTACGGCGCGCGCCGCGAGTGGCGACTGCGAACAATCGCGGCGCATCCGTTTTGGATGTATAATGGATCCAAGCTACGGAGAGCTGTGATGGCCGTCACATTCACGATCAAGGAAGTGCCCGACCACGTGGCGGACGGGATTCGTCGGCGGGCGGCGGAAAACCGCCGATCGATGCAACGGGAGTTGTTGTTGATCATCGAGCGAGCCGCTGCCGGTGACGCCGCCAGCGCGGAACCGGTGCCGCGCGCGTACGCGTCGTCACGCGAATCCCGCAACGTCGTTCACGCGGGGCGTTCGTCGACTCCCGCGCGTGCGAGCAGCAAGCTGACGCTCGCGGAGTTGTGGGAACGGGCGCGTGCTTTGGGCGCTTCGACGCCTAGTGAAGCGGCGACGATCGTTCGGCGGGACCGCGATGAAGGTCGTCGTCGTTGATGCGTCCGCGCTCGCTGCCGTCATTTTCGACGAGCCCGAAGCGCCGCCGATCGTTGTCGCTACGCGTGGCAGGTTGATCGCGCCGACGCTCATTCGCTATGAACTCGCGAGCGTCTGCTTGATCAAGACAATCCGGTATCCGGACCGCGCCGAAGAGTTCGAGGCGCGCCACCGTCTGACGCGCGTCCTGGCACTCGACTTATTCGAGCCCGACTGGGATATGTTGCCGCCGTTCGCACGGCGCTTTCAACTGTCAGTTTACGACGCTGCGTATCTGCAACTCGCGATTGCGCGCGCCGCGCCGCTCGTCACGCTCGATGCGCGCCTCGCCGCGGCATGGGACGACGCGTCGCACGCGCGCTGACTGCTCTCTACAAACCGAGCACCGTCCCGGTCACGCCCGGCTCGCCGCTTTCCCAGATTTCGTCGAAGCGTTCGACAAGCGGCTTCGCACGTTCCGGATCACCGATCGACAGCTTGCCCCCAGGTCGATCCACATGGAAGCGATGCACGAAGTGCGTATCGTCGACCAGCAGCAACGGATCCCTCGCGGCGCGCGCGCTCGCCCCGGTGCGGTAGATCTTCACCGCGTGCGCGTTTCGCAGGAGCAGCGC
>JAICVH010000549.1 GCA_025935435.1 Burkholderiales bacterium | reverse complement strand
TTCTACGGTGCAATCGTGCGGCGATTTGGTTGAAGCGCGCCGAGAGAATCTCGCCGACGGGCAGATCGAACAATTGCTGCACGCGGCGTTTTCCCCGCATCGCTGTGTAGTTCGCTTCGGCAGCGTGGGCGCCGATTACACGCGCAAGGTGAGCGTGCACGTCTTCGTCTGGACAGGCGCGAGAGCGGACGAAAGAGAATTCGTGGTCGAGGGTGTGTCGCTCGACGCGCTCAGGGCGCCCAATGCACTGGCCGACTACGTGAGCGAGGTGCGTCGTCATCTGCAGCAGCGTCGCGTGGTATTCGGGCCGCTGTCGTTCGCGCAATCGCTCGCCTACGCAAGGGAACACGTTGCGAGGCACCGATGACCATGGCCGGCAGCGACTTGACCGAGCGTCGCGGCAAGCGGCCGAAACGTCCGTACAACACGCAGCGTGTGCCGCGCGACCACACGCTGATCGACGTTGCGAACGTAGCGGAGCTCGCGTACTGGTGTGCAAATTTTCGCTGCACCGGGTCACAGTTGCGAGAAGCTGTGGCGACGGTGGGTCCCTCGGCCAACCTGGCGCTTCGATATCTGCAGACGCACGCCCGCGTGTCACACACGACGGTCGCCGACGACACGGCCATCTCGCGCAGCCCGGAGCGAAAAGCACTGCATCGCGATTCAACCGTCCGCGATGTCGTCGAATCAACGGTGGGTGGCCGTATCCCTCCGCGTCATCAATCGAAGGTCTCCATGCTTACGAGGCAGCTGTTCGCGCACCCGGAAATCGAACCGCATCTGGATCGGCGATGGGTCGCGCTGTCGAAGGTCGAGACGGCAGCCGTCGTTCGTGTTATCGACGACGCCGTATCACAATTGGGTACGTTGGCCGACGGCGACTTTTCGCACTGACCGAGCCGCGCGTTGCGCCTTAGTCGCGTTGCGGTCGACGGATGGTCGCGGGCACGCGACGTTGGGATTCGACGCCGCGACCAACGTCGGGTCGAATCGCGTGGGAATGCGGCCGCCGTACGTTGGGTCGGCGCGAGCCGACGACGGCAGGCGCATAGATCACCTCCGGCGCCAATGGATAAGCATTGGTCACGACGGGGTTCGTCTGTCCTGCTTGTTGAAGGTGCAGCGCCTCGGCGTCCTGCTGCCAGCGCAGGGCCTCATGACGTCGCATCGCCGCCAGGTCCTCGTTGGCTCTGCGTGTGGCGGCCACACGTTCGGATGCGATGCGCGCCCGTTCGAGCCGCGCGATGGCCTCGGGATTCGCGGCGTCCGGCTTGATGTCCACCACGGCACCGCCTTTGCACGCGTAATCCTGGTATACCACGGTACCGTCGGCCTGAGCGCATTTGTAGACAGTTGTGCTCGGCTGCATCGCGCCGGCGATCGGCGCGCCGCTCACCAG
Source organism: Burkholderiales bacterium (assembly GCA_025935435.1). Lineage (GTDB taxonomy): Bacteria > Pseudomonadota > Gammaproteobacteria > Burkholderiales > Casimicrobiaceae > VBCG01. The sequence continues at coordinate 1,213 of JAICVH010000549.1, read as the reverse complement.
CATGCCGATGAAAAGCGCGTGACGGATCTTATGCATGCTAGCGGCTCTTGATGGATGACGCGCTTGTCTTCATCGCTTCCTGCAGGCGCTTGCCAGACGTCACATCGTCCGCGCGCTTGCCGGCAATCATTTCCGTGATCCAGTTCACGAGCAACGTCGTATACGCCTGCCGGCACGACGGATCCGTCAGGCCGTGGTCGGCGCCATCGATCATCCGATACGTCAGCGAACGCGCGTCTGCGCACGCGTTGCGGTAGCTCTGGATGACGGCGTGCGGAATGATCTTGTCGTTGCCGCTTTCCACGATCAGCACATCGCCGCGATACGAGGCCGCGGCCCGCAGCGCTCGGTTCGCGTTCGGCTCGAGGACGTTACGGCGATAATCCTCGAGGCGCTGGACCTGGCGCAGCGCGAGCTTCGGCAAGTCCCAGTCCGTGTCCTTGTAGAGCGCCGGGGCCCGTAACGCGAGCCACTTCACCGGTCGCATCGTCGTCAGGATCGTGGCCAGATATCCGCCGTAGCTGCTGCCGACGACGGCGATCTGGTCATCATCGACGGCAACTTCGCCGGCGAGGCGGTCGAATGCCGCGACCGCGTCGAGCAGGTTGTGCTCGCGGGTCACGCACGCCTGCTCGCGCGCCGTGCCCGCATGACCGCGAAGGTCGACCGTCAGGCACGCGCAGCCGAGCGCGGCGATTTCCCTGGCGCGCGCTGCGTACTGCGTTTGATTGCCGCCCCAACCGTGGAGAAACAACACGCCCGGCATCAGCGTGTCGGGCACGATCATCGTGCCGGCGATGCGGTGGTCTCCCACCCGAATCTCGAGCGTTTCGTCACGGGTCGACATCGATCATCGCGTATTTTGTCAGCGGGCCGCCGTGGGCATCGGCGCCTTGAAAGTACACGGTCGCCCCGGGCGGCACCGCCGCATCGGTTCCATACACTTCCGCGGTTGAAGCGCGCACGACCGAGAGCGACGGATCGGCCTGGAATGCGACCAGCGCTTCGACTTCAGCGCCGCTGGCGCCCCCGATCCGCCACGACTGTTCCAGCACGCCCGAGCATTCCCGGCCTTCCGCATCGACGCCGTGCGCGACGTCGTAATTGCGCCGCGAAGCGAACAAACCGTCGAAGCAGCGAAACGCTGCGTCGTCGTAGCGGCGTGCCTGTTCGATCGCGCGCCGCGCATTGGGCGTGTGATGAAGCGCGAGCA
>JAICVH010000190.1 GCA_025935435.1 Burkholderiales bacterium | reverse complement strand
GTCGTCGTGACGCCGAACGCGAGCAGCAGCGCGAGCATGGCGGGCCGCGTGCCATCGGCAAGCGTGCCGATCGCACCGAGACAAGCGCGCAGGTTCACGCGAGCACCCTGTCGGTCACGGCCGCGCGCTGCATGCGCACGCGATGACCGTTGCCGACATCGACGAGCTCGCCGGCATCGCCTTCGGTCCACGCGAAAGGCGCGCGCCATTCCTCGGGACGCCGCGCGGCGCCTTCGAGCACGGCAGCAAGATCGAGCTTGCGGTGCAGATCGGGGTAGGGCACCGCGGCGAGCAATCCGAGCGTATACGGATGCGTTGGCTCGTGGAACAGCGCTTCACGCGGTGCGATCTCCACGATGCGGCCGCGGCACATGACGGCGATGTCGTCGGCGATGTAATCGACGACGGCGAGGTTGTGGGAGATGAACAGATACGTAAGGCCGAGCTCGGCCTGCAGATCCTTGAGCAGGTTCAGGACCTGCGCCTGGATCGACACGTCGAGCGCGGACACCGGCTCGTCGCACAGAATCAGGTCCGGCTTCAGCGCCAGTGCTCTTGCAATGCCGATGCGCTGGCGCTGCCCGCCGGAAAAGCTGTGCGGATAACGATTCAGGAAGCGCGGGTCGAGGCCGACCAGGCGCATCAGTTCCTTCGCCATCTCGGCGCGGTAGTCGGCATCGCCGACGTCGTGGATGATGAGCGGCTCGCGCAGGATGTCGAACACCGTCATGCGCGGTGACAACGATCCGAACGGATCCTGGAAGATGTACTGGACGCGCCGTCGAAAGCGCATCAGCTCGTCGCCCTGCGCGCGCCTGACATCGAGCGCTCTGCCGCGATCGTTGTAGAGAACCTCGCCGCTGTCGGCCTCCAGCGCCCGCATGATGACCTTGGACAACGTCGTCTTGCCGCAGCCGCTTTCGCCGACGAGGCCGAAGCATTTCCCGCGCGTGATCTCCAGACTGACGTCGTCGACGGCGCGAAACGTCACGCCTTCGCGCCTGATCAGCAGCCCGGTTGACCGCTGCGTGAACGATTTCGACACGTTGCGCACGATCAGATGCTGCGTACCGGCATCGGCGGGCCATGGCTCCTGCGCCTCGACCAGCGGCCCGGTCTGGTGATCGACGGTGCGCACCGACACCAGGCGTTCGCCCGGCTTCATGTCGAAGTGCGGCACGGCGCGAAGGAGCGCGCGCAGGTACGGATGCTGCGGACGCTCATAGAGCGCTTCGATCGGTCCCTGTTCCATGACGCGTCCCGCGTACAGCACGACGACGTGCTCGGCGACATTCGCGACGACGCCGAGGTCGTGCGTGATGATGAGCACCGCCATCTGCAGTTCAGCCTGCAATTCCTTGATCAGTGCCAGGATCTGCGCCTGGATCGTCACGTCGAGCGCGGTCGTCGGCTCGTCGGCGATCAACAGCGACGGCCGGCACACCAGCGCCATCGCGATCATCGCGCGCTGGCGCAATCCGCCGGAGAGCTGGAACGGATACGTGCGAAGCGCGCGGCGCGGATCGGGAAAACCGACGCGCCGCAGCATGTCTTCGGTACGCGCCATGCCTTCCTTGTGTCCGACGCGGTGGTGCAGGAATAGCGCTTCGCTGACCTGGTCGCCGATCGTATGCAGCGGCGACAGCGACACCATCGGCTCCTGGAAGATCATCGAAATGTGCCGGCCGCGGATGCGGCGGATCTTGCGGCCGTCCGGGGCGAGGCGCAGCAGATCCACGGGCGGCTTGCCCGCGCCGGGCGCCGCAAACAGGATTTCCCCGGACGTGATCGAGGCCGTCCGCGGCAGGATGCGCATGATCGCCTGCGCAGTCACCGACTTCCCCGAGCCCGATTCGCCGACAAGGGCAAGCGTTGCGCCGGGTTCGATGCGAAACGAGACGCGATCGAGTGCCGGGGCGCGCATGCCACGATTGTCGAATTCGATCGAAAGGTCGCGGACGTCGATCAGCGCCGGCATTGCGCCTCCTGCGACTCACCCGCGCGTGCGACGGCCGCGCAGTGGGCGCGGCTTCGCCATCGGTCAGTCAACCAATCCCCCATCGAAGTGGCCTGCGTGGGCCGGGAGTGTACCTGTACCTGCGCAGCATGAAACCGCCGCGCATCCGATTCAACGCGGCTATGCGTCCGGCACGTTGCGAAAGCCCACGCAGGACTTGCGCAGTCCGAGTTCGTACGGCAGCGTGCGCAAGCCGAGGCTCAGGTGGCGCGCGAGCCGTCTGACCGGCGACATTTTCCGCGGCGGCGGCAGCGCATCCGTGCATTCGGCGAGATCGAGGTAGTACGCAGGCGTCGTTCCGAAGTCGTCGAGTTCGAGGTCGAGTGCGGCGGCCCGCTCGCGCAGCGGGCTCGCGAGCATCGCGTGCACGGGCTTCGTCATCAGCAGGTATTCCGGCACCGGAACGTTGTTCTTCAGCATCCGATGCACGACGATCACATCGACGCCTGCGAGTTCGGTCAGTTGCTTGACTTTCTGCATCGCAACGCCTCCGACATGCCCGACGAGCTTGATCTTGAGATTGCCCGCCTGCTGACAGCCGTCGCAGGGACACAGCGTGTTGACGCGCAGGTCGGCGGCGCGCGCGTGGAATGCGCGGTAGATCGCCGCCGCGTGTCCTGCGATCAGCGCCGGATCGACGACGCCACTCTTGGGTACCGGCATGTAGAAGAATGCCGCGTCGCCTTCGAGCTTGGCGAGGCGCAGCGCCGGCGCGGCGGCATCGATCACGGTTTCGAGCAGCCGCCCGACGATTTCCTGTGCGTGCGCGAGGCTCGCGTTGTGAAACTTCATGAATCGCGTGTAGCCGGCGATGTCGGCGATCAGGAGAAGCGTCGATTGGTCGGCCATGTCATCTCTCGCGAGCGGCCGCTCCCGCGCGGCCGGGACGTACGCTCATACGGGCAATTCGGCGCGCCGGATGCCGCGCGTCGGCATTCAGGCGCCGGTGTAAACGGGCGCCGGGTGCGTGAAGAACGCGTGCAGGATGTGATAAACGGTACGGTAGTTCTTCTGCTGGAAGCTCGCGTGCGAGATGCCCGTCATGACCGAAAACTGCTTGTCCGGGTTCGGCAGACGCCGGAAGAACTCGAGCAGATCGTCGAACGCCGCAATTCCGTCGTACTGGCCGCGCATGACCAGCGTCGGCATCGTGATGCGCGCGGGATCGACGATCGGTAGCTTCGAGCACATGTCGACGTAGGTCCCATTCGGCATCGAATCGTCGAGCGCGAGAATCGCGTCGGCGAACGCTTCGACGACGCGCGGTTCGGCGCAGTCGGGATGGTCGCGTGCGAAGATCGACCGTACGAACGCGCGGTCGATCGGTCGCCGGTTGTGCGCGCGGAATTCCGGCAGCTTCTTGCGGCGCTGCTCGAGCGTCGGTGCGCCATCGCCCGTCCAGACGAATGCGTCGAGCGCCAGCCGTGCAACGCGCTCGGGATGTCGCTCCGCGAACAGTGCTGCGCGTAGCGCGCCCGAGGAGATTCCGTACGCCACGACGTGCTCGATACCGCGTACCCGACGGATATGGTCGGTGGCCGCAGCGAGGTCATCGGCGCCGTTGGCGATGTCGCACGGAATGTCGCGCGCCTTGTCCGAGCGCCCGTAGCCTTCCATGTCCACGCTCCAGCAGACAAACCCCCGCTGCGCGAACCAGTCCATCACCGACGAGTCCGGTCGGTCGGGCACGGTCAGGTCGAACGTCGGCTGCGACGCCATCGATGATCCGTGGACGAACAGCACCGCGGGCTTGCCGTCCGGCGAACCGACGTATTTTTCCCACAGGAACAGCCGCACGTCGCCCTTGGACGTCCAGTGCTCGACGCCTTGAACGTCGCCGTGGCCGGTGCGCCTTGCGTGTGTCAGGTCGTTCATCGCCGCTTCAGTCGATCTTGGCGCCGGTGTCGCGTATCACCTTCGCCCACAGATCCTTCTCGTTCCTGAAGAACGCGCCGAACTCGGTCGGCGTCGAGCCGACGATCTCGATGCCCGCGGTCGCCATGTAACGCTTCGTGTCCTCCTCGGCGAGCACCGCGAGTACTTCGCGATTCAGCCGATCGATGATTGCGGCCGGTGTGCCCTTCGGCGCGAGCAGTCCCATCCAGACGTACGCCTCGTAATTCGGCACGCCGGATTCCATGACCGTCGGTACGTCGGGCAACTGAGGCGAACGGTGCGCGCCGGTGACGGCGAGCGCGCGCAACTTGCCCGCCTTGATGTGTCCGACCATGCCCGCGGTGCCGGGGATCGACAACGCGACGACGCCGGAAAGCAAATCGGTCGTCGCCTGACCGCTGCCCTTGTAGGGCACGTGGTTCATCTTCATGCCCGTTTTCGACGCAAGCAGCGCTGCGAACAGATGCTGACCGCTGCCGTTGCCCGACGACGCGTAATCGACCTGACCGGGACGCTCCTTGACGTAAGCAATGAGTTGCGGAAGCGTCGTGACCGGCAGCGCGGGATTGACGACGACCACGCCCGGTTCGCGGCCGATCAAGGCGATCGGCGCGAAGTCGTCGATGGGATCGAACGCGAGTTTGGAATAGAGCGTTGCGCTGATCGCATTCGTCTGCGATGCGAGAAGCAGTGTGTAACCGTCCGCAGTCGCCTTGGCAACGATTTCAGTGCCGATCGTTGCGCCGGCACCCGGCTTGTTCTCGACGACGACGGCCTGGCCGAGGCGCTTGCCCAAGCCTTGCGCGATCAATCGCATCGGACCGTCGACGGCGCCTCCGGGCGAGAACGGCACGATGACGCGGATCGAGCGCGCGGGGTACTCCTGTGCGAGCGCAACGCCAGGCGCGCTGGCGAGCAGCGCAGCACCCAATACGGAGACGACGACGGCAGTCGAGGTACGCATGACAATGGACGATCGATAACGGCGGGCGTGCATTGTCGCGGTCGGCGCGGGCTCGTGTAAAGCGACCGCTGTAGGACGCCCCGATACGAATTCATCCGACAGCGGTTCCGGCAGGTGGCCGCTGCCGTCGAGGCGCGGCGCATCGTAACGTAGATCAATCGCTGCGGCGAGGGCACTGAAACGTCAACTGCAGCGAAGCACGGCAGGCCGCGAGTACGGCCGGGTGGTCCGATCGGACGGGCAACCCGATTCTCGGCAAATCAATCAACGCGGGGGCTGGAGATGAAAACAATCGTGGGTTCGTTCGATAGTTTCGACGAAGCGAAGCGCGTCGCGCGCGATTTGATGGATGAAGGATTCCGCGACAGTGATGTGAACGTCGTCGCGAGCAATGTACGCGGTCAATACGGCACGACGACAGGTAGTACGGCAGGACTCGCCGGTACCAGCGCGACGACCGGAATGACGGGCGTCACCGGCGCGACGACCACCGATTACACGCGCAATCGGACGGCCGGCGATGCGACGCTCACGACCGATGGCGGCGGGCTGACCGATCGTGATCGCGAACGGGATCGCGACGTTGCCGACGATGCAAGCGGTGCGGCGACCGGCGCGGTAACGGGCGGGGTTGTGGGCGGCGCGGCTGGGCTCGCCGCCAGCCTGATGGGTCTCGCGATTCCGGGCATCGGCCCGATCATCGCGGCAGGGCCGATCGT
>JAICVH010000234.1 GCA_025935435.1 Burkholderiales bacterium | reverse complement strand
GAGTAGCCGAACTTTGCGCCGGCATTGACGGCGAACGTGAGCTCGCCGATCTCGACGAACCCACCCATCGCGGTGAGGACGCCGAGAAACAGTTCGAGGAAGTTCGTCATGCGGCGCGTACGCCCCTGCGCCGAACGATCGCGTCCTTACGCATCAGTCGGGTCTTTCGCGTCGCTCGAGAGGAATAATCTCGTCGACGATCGCACCGGCTCGCGACTCCAGCGCGCCGGCGGCAGGCGGCGAATCAGCGCTTTGCGCAAGCGCTTGTGTGAGCGTGAGCAGTCGCTCGGCAGCGCGTCGCGCCGCGCCGGCGCTTTCCGAACCGCGGCGCTCCGCTTTGGACAGCTCTTTCAGAAGCGTTTCGATTCGCGGCGCAAGTTGTCCTGCCTGCGCCCGCGTATAAGTAGCCGTCGTGCGCTCGACACCCGCGTCATGCGCCACCTCGCGAACTTCCGCCGCGCGTGAACGGACATCACCGAGCGTGATGTACAGCGTATTGCTCGCCTTGCCGCGCACCGACCCAATGGCGATTCCGCCAACAGCGACGACGACTGATACGGCGATCGCCCATTCGAGCGAGCGCGTCCAGTGTGCGGCGCGGCGTTTCATGATCCGCAGGAAACGACGGCGATCCGTTGCGCCCGCTTTCCCCTGTCCACACGCAGCAGCAGACGGCGTACGAGCATCAGCGCGGCAACGAGATAAAGCGTTCCACCCGGCACCCACATCATCAGCCCTCCAAGCTGCTGGTCTTCGAGCGCAGATCCCGCCCACGGCAACGGCGAATCCGTGTAGGCGTGATACCACGGGGCCGGTGCAAACGTCAGTAGCGCGCCGAGCGCGCCGGTGATGATCATCGTGCAGAACAATGCAAGAACGCTCACCGCAGCGCCACGTGCGTCACGATCGACTCGCTGCTCCGATACGCGCATCGCCCACCAGAAACACAACGCGGTCGCGAGAAAGGTTGCGTGCTGCAAGGCATGCAACCCCGCGTGCGTTGCTGCGCGGTCGAAGGCGGCCGGTACGTGCCACGCGAGGAGACCGATCAGCTGCAACAGCGTCGCGCCCATCGGCCGCGTCGCAAACCGCCACCAGCGGCGCCACGCCGCATTGCTGACGAGTGCGCGCGTTCTCCTGCGCTCTTCGAACGGCAACGCCCACGCCCACATCGCGAGCGGCCTGCCTGCGACGAGCAACGGCGCCGCCAACAGCATGAGAATTTCGTGTTGCGCCATATGCGCGGCGAATGAGCGCGCTGCCCACGTGTCGATCGGGCCGAGCAATGCGATTGCCAGCAGCGACCACCCTGCGGCGAAGCAGATGCCCTCGCGGATGCGCAATCCGCGGCCTGGCGCACTCGCGTGCCACAGCCGGATGACGCCGACGCCGTAGCACAGCGCGGATACGCCGAGCGCCGCGATGATCCACGCAGTGCCGCTGTCGCTGGACGCGGCGGCGCCCAGGTCCGCGACTCCAACCCGAACGCTCGCGTCGTGCGCCGAAGCGAACCGCACGATCGACGCAAAGCCAACGGCGCCAATCACGCCATGCACGGCGCGAGCAGCCCCTGCCCGCTCCACTGCAGCGCGATTGCGAACGCAACGATCGCGCTCACCCACGCCCCTATGCGAGAGAGGAAATGGGTGCGCGACAAATTATCGCGTGCGGTGCCTTCGGTTGCTCTGCTCGCCCGCAGTGACCGCCACGCAAGCAGCGCTGTGATGAGCACGAGCGCGAGTGCGATGGCGTTCGACACGTGCAACGGCGCAGTGCGTTGCGTCTGGCACGCGAGCGGCACGAGCGCGTAGACGATCGACAGGTTAGCAAGGAACACGAGCGGCGAGACGACGATCGACAACCATTGCACCATGGCGCGACTCCGCTAAAGCCAGCGCGGCATGCCGTAGATCACCGCGTATATCGGAAGCCACGCGGCAACGACGAAATTCCAATACAGGGCGTTCTCGCTGACGTCGACGAATCGGCTCTTCTCGAGCGGTCCGGTGAACATCAGCGCGGCGAGCACGGCAGTGTCCATGACGTCGGTCACGAGGTGCGTCGTGTGCAGCCCGAGCAACAGATAGACGGCCGAACCGTATGCGTTCGTATCCCATGACACGTTCAGCGTCGTGAACTCAAGCGCGCGAACCGCGGTGAACGCAACGCCGAAGATCAGGCAGACGACCATGCCGATGCGAACGGCGCGAAGGTCGTAGCGCTCGGCGGCGCGTTTCGCGTAGTAGTTCGGCAGCACGCTCGCGAGCAGGATCGCGACGTTCAGCGTGCCCCAGCGTAACTCTGGAGGAAGCGCGTCCGGCGGCCAGGCGTCGACGCGCGTCCAGATGTAGAAATACATGAATACGGTGAGCGCGAACGCCATCCCCTCGATCGCCATGATGCCGACCGTCCCCCACCACATCAGGCTCTGCGCGCCGAACGCGTGATTCGGCAATGACGCGACGTCGACGGCGACGCGCCGATCGGCGCTCGCGCTGGTCATCGTTGTCACGGCACGCGCTCGAGCCGGCGATGCTTCGCCGTCTCTTCCTTCGACGGCCAGAACCAGACGATCAGCGCGATCGCCACGGGGATCGATCCCCAGATCACGGCCCACGGCGTGAAGATCGACGACACGAACATCACGGTGGTGGCGATCGCCGCGAGCAGCGGCCAGATCGTTGCGGTGGGAAACGCCATCCGGTGATGCGGCGTTGCATCGAGCAGTGTCGTGACGAGCACTTCGGGCGGGTCATTCGACAAGCCCTCGACGCGTCCGGCCACGCCTTGTTCCTCCCACAACGGCTCGCGCCCTTCGACGGCGAGCGCCGGATGAAAGTTGCCGGGTGGCGGCGGCGAAGGTGTCGCCCATTCGAGCGTGCTCGCGCCCCACGGATTCGCGCTCGCGGCCGTGCCGTGACGGAGGCTGCGTGCGACGTTCACGATGAAGAGCAGCACGCTCGCGACGACCATCACCGCGCCGATCGACGAGATCAGGTTGAGCGTGCCCCAGCCGGTTTCGGCCGCGTACGTGTAGACGCGCCGCGGCATTCCCTGCAACCCGAGAATATGCATGGGGAAGAACGCGACGTTGAAGCCGATGAAGAACAGCCAGAAGTTCCACCGGCCGAGCGTTTCATCGAGCATTCGTCCGGTGACCTTCGGGAACCAGTAATAGAACGCGCCGAAGAGCGGAAACACGCCGCCGCCGATCAGCACGTAATGGAGATGCGCGACGACGAAGAACGTGTCGTGAATCTGCAGGTCGAGCGGCACCGCGGCGAGCATGATGCCGGTGAGGCCGCCAAGCACCAGGATGAAAAAGAACCCCAGCACGAACAGTAGCGGCGTCTTCAGCACGATACGGCCGGTCCACAACGTCGCGATCCAGCAAAAGAGCTGGGTGGCCGTCGGTATCGCGATCACCATGCTGGCCGCCGTGAAAAAACTCTTGCCGAGTTCCGGTACGTTCGTCGCAAACATGTGATGGACCCAGAGTCCGAACGACAGGAAGCCGGTCGCGATCAGCGATAGCACGACGGCGACGTAACCGTATACCGGCCGGCGCGAAAGCGTGCCGATGATCGTCGATACGAATCCCAGTCCGGGCAGGAAGATGAAGTACACCTCCGGGTGGCCGAAGAACCAGAACAGGTGCTGCCACAGCAACGCATCGCCGCCTTCGGCCTGGTTGAAGAAATGCGTGCCGACGAGACGATCGAGGATCAGCGCCGTGCTCGCCATCATCACCGACGGCAGCGCGAACAGGATCATGAACGACGTGACGAGCAGCGCCCAGACGAAGAGCGGCATCCGGTTCAGCGTCATGCCGGGTGCGCGAAGCTTGAAGATCGTCGTGATGATCGACACGGCGACCAGCAAGCCGGAGACCTCGGTGAACGTGATCAGTTGCGCCCAGAAATCGCTGCGCTTGCCGACGCCGTACTGCGGGCCGGCGAGCGGTGTATAGCTGAACCAGCCGGCGTCGGGACCGATGTTCAACGCGAGCGCGACGAACAGCATCGCGCCGCCGAACAGATACACCCAGTATGCGTACGCGTTCAGTCGCGGAAACGCGATGTTTCGCGCACCGACCATCAGCGGCACGAAGTACACGCCCATCGCCTGCATGATCGGCACGGCGAAGATGAACATCATCGTCGTGCCGTGCACGGTGAACAGCTGGTTGTAAAGATCCGGGCCGATCAGCGTGTTGTCCGGTCGCGACAACTGCAGCCGCATCAGCCCGGCAAGAGCGCCTCCCAGCACGAAGAACACGAACGCGGTCGCGACGAAGCGCAGGCCGACCCGCTTGTGATCGACGGTCGCGAGCGCGCCCAAGATGCCTGGCTTGTCCGCCCACCCGCCGTAGCGATGCGCGGCGACACGCTCCGCATGCGGTTCGGGTGCAAGCGCACCCGCGAGAGCTTCGGTGGTCATCGCAGCGTTCCCAGGTATGCGACGAGCGCCCGCAGGTCGTCCGGTGACAAACCGTTCGCCGGCATGTTCGCTCCGGGCTTGAAATGCTGCGGATCGGCGATCCATGCGGCGAGTGCCGCGGGCTCGTTGCGCAGCGTACCGGCGGCGAGTGTCTGCCGCGAGGCGACGTGCGTGAGATCGGGAGCGTGCTGGCCATTCGCCGGCGTGCCGCTGATCGCATGACACATCGCGCACGTCGACTGCAGGAACACCTGCTGGCCGCGTTGTGCGCTGGCGTCCGTCGGCTGCTGCGCCGGCGAACGCGACGCCGCGAGCCACTGATCGTATTGCTGCGGAGACTCGGCGATGACGAGCAACGCCATCTTCGCGTGCTGATAGCCGCAGAACTCCGCGCATTGCCCACGGAACAGGCCGGGCGCGTCCGCGCGAAATGCAATGGTCGCGGTACGGCCCGGAATCAGGTCCTTCTTGCCGTGCAGCTTCGGCACCCAGAAACTGTGGATCACGTCGCTCGCTTCAAGCGACATCACGATCGGCCGGCCGACCGGAATGTGCAACTCGTTGGCCGTCGTG
>JAICVH010000533.1 GCA_025935435.1 Burkholderiales bacterium | reverse complement strand
CAGGTACGCCACGTACGACGGGTCGTAATCCATCGTCTTCGACGGCTCGTCGCTGATCTTCGCGACCGGCTGCCCGTTGCAGCGCGTCATCTTGATCACGATCGCGAGCGGCTCGTAACCGAGGTCGTTGGTCAGATTGGTCCCGATGCCGAACGCCGTCTGGCTGCGACCCCGGAAATATTCGAACAGTCGCTGTGCGAGCGGCACGTCCAGGCTGTCGGAGAACACCATCACCTTCGTGCGTGGATCGATGCGCATCCGCTGATAGTGGGCGATCAGCTTCTCGCCCCATTCGAAGGGGTCGCCGGAATCGTGACGGACGCCGTCGAAGAGCTTGCAGAAGAACAGGTCGAAGTCGCGGAGGAACGCATCCATTCCACAGACGTCCGACAGCGCAATACCCAGGTCCCCGCGGTATTCGCGCGCCCACATGTTGAACGCGAACACCTGCGAATCGCGTAATCGCGGACCCACCGCCTGACAGGCCTGCAGATATTCGTGTGCCATCGTCCCGAGCGGCGTCAGGTCGTGCTCGAGCGCGAAGTGAACGTTGCTCGTGCCTACAAACTTCGCGCGAATGCCCTCGCGCAGCGCAACGATCACCTCCTGCTGCCATGCCCGTGAGAAGCGACGCCGCGTACCGTAATCGGCAATGCGAAAGTCCGGATCCGGCACCGCGTTCAGCCGTGCGATCTTGTTCGCGAGCCGCGCGCGCCCTTCCCGCAGATCCGGCTCCGGATGCAGGTTGCGGTTGTACACCTCGGAGACGATCGCCAGCACCGGCACTTCGAACAGGATCGTGTGCAGCCACGGGCCCTTGATCGTGATGTCGATGTCGTGCGTGCCCGGTATGGCACTCACGTGAATGAACCGTTCATCCAGCTGGAACAGGCCGAGCAGGTCGACGAAGTCGCTCTTGAGGAAGCGCCAGCTCCGCAGATAGTCGAGTTCCCGGCGCGTGAAGCGGAGCGTGCAGAGCTCGGCGATTTCGCGCCGGATCTCGGCGACGTGGGGCTGCAAGTCGACGTTGGCGTTGCGGCACTTGAATCGATACTCGACCTGCGCGGCGGGAAAATGGTGCAGGACGACCTGCATCATCGTGAACTTGTACAGGTCGGTGTCGAGCAGCGACGGGATGATCATCGAGCGGGCACCGCAGTTGGGCGGCCAGGTCCGGGAGGCGGTTCATCTTACCGCGCTGGATGTACGTTGCCGGCGACGCGGCACCGGTGCGCGCTGCCACGGGTCGCTGGCCGCCAGGTGCTGCGGGAGCTGCAGGCGGTGCGCTGACGTTATGATGACGGCCGTTTCATCCACCGCCGTTCGACATGCTCGTCAGTTGCGTCGCCTACGAGGAGGGCCGGAAGATCGCCGACATCCCCGTCGCCGATGTCAGCGAATACCTGCATCGGCCGAACTGCTTCGTGTGGGTCGCGCTGGTCGAGCCGACGCAGGCGGAACTCGACGAGATGGCGCAGGAGTTCGATCTGCACGAACTCGCCGTGGAGGATGCCCGCAAGGGCCATCAGCGACCCAAGATCGAGGAATACGGCGATTCATTGTTTGCCGTGCTGCACCCGGCCGAGATCGTCAAGCAGGACGACGGCAGCGACGACATCCGCATCGGCGAGGTCGATATCTTCGTCGGTTACAACTATGTGCTGACGGTGCGCCACCGCACGCAGCTCGGGTTCGCGGCGGTGCGCGCGCGCACCGAGCGCGAGCCGGAGCTTCTGCGCCATGGTTCGGGATTCGTGCTTTACGCGCTGATCGACAACGTCGTCGACCGCTACTTTCCGGTGCTCGACCTGCTCGAGACGCGTCTCGAAGCGTCCGAGGAACAATTGTTCTCGAGCGCGTCGAGCCGCGACAAGCTCGAGGAGCTCTACGGCATCAAGCGTCAATTGATGACGCTGAAGCATGTCGTTGCGCCACTGATGGAAGCGGTCGGCAAGCTGTACGGAGGCCGCGTGCCGCATCTTTGTGTTGGCACGCAGGAATATTTCCGCGATGTCTACGATCACCTCGCGCGGATCAACGGCTCGATCGAGAGCATCCGCGAAATCCTGACGACGGCGATCCAGGTCAACCTTGCGTTGATCGGCATCTCGGACAACGAAGTGACGAAGCGACTGGCAGCGTGGGGCGCGCTGATCACCGTGCCGACGCTGATCGCCGGAATCTACGGCATGAACTTCAAGCACATGCCGGAGCTCGATGCGGTTCTCGGTTACCCGCTCGTCGTGTTCGGCATGGTGGCGATCGACGCGTTCCTGTTCCTGCGCTTCCGCCGCGCGGGGTGGATCTGAGGGGTCGGAGGAACAAGTCGCGCTACGACCGTTCTAAAAGCTCAGCTCGGTACCGCGACTTATTCATCCGACCCCGAAGTCAATCTACTTTCGGTTCGCTGCCGCACTTCCTTTCGGCTTGATGCCGCGCTCGGCGAGCGCCTGACGCAAGAGATACTCGATCTCCGCGTTGACGCTGCGAAGCTCGGCCTGCGCGAGCCGCTCCAACGCCTCCCATACGGCTGGATCGAGCCGCAACAGGAACGTCTTGCGCTCCGTCATCGCGGCGAATCGCCCACGCCGTGCGTCACGTGTAGAGCGTTCCGGTATTGATGACTGGCTGCACCTCCGATTCGGCGCACAACACCGTCAACAGGTT
>JAICVH010000279.1 GCA_025935435.1 Burkholderiales bacterium | reverse complement strand
CTGCCGGATCTGAACGAGGCGTCCGCCGCCGCCGCTGCGGCGACCCTGCGCAGCGCCTCGTAAGCCCTTGATTGAACGTGCTGGTTGACGATCGGTCGGCGAACATGCGATAACGCCGGCGGACATTTTGAGACTTTTGCTGATGAAGCGGTCGCTCACCTTTGTTTTGCTGGCGCTTTTAGCCACCCCCGCCTGGGGCCAGTTCGCCGCGCCAGACCCGTCCCGGCTTCGGCTTTCGTCTGCCAACGTTCTGGTGCTCGATGCTGCCGCGGATCGTCAGATCTACGCAAAAGCGGCAGACGAGGTGACGCCGATCGCGTCCGTCACGAAGCTGATGACAGCGATGGTCGTGCTCGACGCCCAGCAGTCGCTGGACGAGACGCTCGACATCGACATGGGCGACTTCGACTTCCTGAAAGGCAGCCACTCGCGGCTGCGGATGGGATCGGCGTTGTCGCGGCGCGAGATGCTGCGGCTTGCGCTGATGTCCTCGGAAAATCGCGCGGCCTCTTCGCTTGCACGACACTATCCCGGCGGCACGCGCGCTTTCGTCGACGCAATGAATTTCAAGGCGGCGTCGCTCGGCATGTCGCACACGCATTATTCCGATCCGACCGGTCTGTCGGCCGACAACGTCTCGACGGCCAAGGATCTTGCGAAGCTCGTGCAGGCCGCGGCCGACTACGCGTTGATCCGCGAATTCACGACGACGCCTTCGTACATGGTGGAAGTGCAGTCGACGGGTCAGACGCTCGGTTTCAACAACTCGAACGCCCTGATCAAGAATCAGGAATGGGACATCCGCCTGCAGAAGACCGGCTACATCCGTGAGGCCGGCAAGTGCGTCGTCATGCTCGTCAACATCGCGAGCAAGCCGTTTGTGATCGTGCTGCTCGATTCGTTCGGCAAGTACACGCGGATTGCCGATGCGCAGCGCGTCAAGCACTGGCTCGAAACGGGCGAGTCGCTGGTGGTGGCCGCGCCGCGCGCCACGATGCGCGCGGTGAAGGCCAAGGCCGTCAAGCGCGGGACGTTCGAGCCGCGCATCGTCAAGACGTCGTCGCGCAAGCGCTGACGTCAGTCCTTGCGGCGGTGTCGTTCGTAAAGTTCGCGCGCATGCGCGCGTGTCTTGGTCGTGATTTCGGTTCCCGCAAGCATGCGCGCTAGTTCGTCGACGCGCGCATCGCCGTCTACACTCGAAAGCGCGGTCGTCACCTGCGTCCGGTCACCGGACTTCATCACGCGAAATTGTTGATCGGCATGTGCCGCGACCTGCGGCAGGTGCGTCACGCACAGCACCTGCCGCCGCTCGCCGAGCACCTGTAGCATCCTGCCGACCGTCGCGGCAACGGCACCGCCGATTCCCGTGTCCACTTCGTCGAACACGAGCGTCGGCACGTTGCCGACTTCGCTGGCGGCAACCTGGATTGCGAGCGCGACGCGTGACAGCTCACCGCCCGATGCGACGCGCGACAACGGACCGGGTTCCTGCCGCGGGTGCGTGGCGATGCGGAACGCCACCGATTCGCGCCCGAAGCTTGCAGGCTCGGACAGCGATTCGAGCACGGCCTCGAAGCGGCCGCCCGTCATCGCCAGCTCCTTCATCGTCGCCGTGACCCGACGCGTCAACGTTTTCGCAGCTGCCGTGCGCTTGGCCGTCAACGTCGTAGCCAGTGCATCGTAGTTTTTCGCGGCGTCGCTCGCGGCCTGCGCGAGCGCACGCGCGTCCGCGACGTCGGCGAGTTCAGCAAGGCGCGCCGCCAGCGTTTGCTCCAATGCGTGCAGTGCTTCGGGTTTGACGCGATGCTTGCGCGCGAGGTCGTGGATCGCCGAAAGGCGCTGCTCGACGCGGTCGAGTTCGCTCGGCTCGAGGTCCAGCCGCCGGCGGTAATCGCGAAGTGCGCGCGACGCCTCGTCGAGCTGTATCGCGGCGGGTTCGAGCAGGCGGGTCAACTCTGACAGCGCCGGATCGTCCGCGCTTGCCTGTCGCAGTCGCTGGATGATTCGCGCCAGACGGGGCGAGAGCGCATCGTCGTCGTCGGTCAGCGCGCGCTCTGCTTCGGTCGTCGCATCGATCAGTCGGGCGGCATTCGCGAGACGACGCTGCGTGGCGGCGAGTTCGTTCCATTCGTCGGCGCCGAGCGCGAGCGCTGCAAGTTCGCGATGGCGCTCTCGCACTTCGTCACGCTCACGCGCCGTTGCCTCCGCTGCAGTTGCTGCGTTGTCCCTGCGCGCCACGGCGTCACGCCATGCACGCCACGCGAGCGCGACGTCGCGGGCGACCGCGCTTGCACCGCCGAACTCATCGAGCAGCTGACGCTGCGCTTCCGCGCCCGCCAGCGCCTGGTGCGCGTGCTGACCATGAAGATCCAGAAGCTGCGCACCGAGCGTCGCGAGCTGCGCGATCGTCGCCGGATGACCATTGATCCAGGCACGACTTCGGCCCTGCGCATCGCACACGCGACGCAGCACCAGCTCGCCGTCGGCATCGAGCGCTTCGGCGGCAAGCCACGCGCGAACGCCGCGCAGACGGCCGATGTCGAACGTCGCGCTCAGTTCGGCGCGTTCGGCGCCGGGCCGCAATTGCCGCTGCTCGAACCGGTCACCGAGCAACAAGCCGAGCGCATCGAGCAGGATCGATTTGCCGGCACCGGTCTCGCCGGTCAGCACCGTGAAGCCGGCCGCCCATTCGACGTCGAGCGCTTCGACGATGACGAAGTTGCGGATCGTGAGCGAGCGCAGCATCCGTGGCCGCTGGTCTCGGTGACGCTTCAGCGGCCGCCCGACTTGACTCGCTCAGGCGATTCGCTCCAGTGCAGCTTTTCGCGCAGCATCGCGAAGTAGTCGTGGTCGTGCGGATGCAGAAAGCGAGCGGTATGCGGCGCGCGACGCGCGATGACGCGGTCGCCTTCGCCGAGGTCGAAATGCGCCTGGCCGTCGCAATGAACGTGCGCGTCGCGGCCGCGGCTCACCGTGATCTCGATCGTCGATGTATCGGGGACGGCAATCGGCCGGTGCGTCAGTGCGTGGGGCGCGATCGGCACCAGCGCGAACGCCGGCACCTGAGGTGCGATGATCGGTCCACCCGTCGACAACGAATACGCCGTCGATCCCGTCGGTGTTGCGACGATGACGCCGTCGGCGCGCATCGCATAGACGAAGCGCCCGTCGATGGCTACCGAACAATCGATCATGCTGCCGAGGCCGCCGCGATTGACGACGACTTCGTTCAGCGCGGGCGCCTGCGAATCGCTGCCGTCGCCGCGTGCGACCGTCACGGCGAGCAGCGTGCGGCGCTCTTCGGCGAACCGGCCGTCGAGCATCGCGCCGAGCGTCGGCTCGAGCCGGGCGAGCGGGATATCGGTGAGGAACCCGAGCCGCCCGAGATTGACGCCGATCAGCGGGACATCGTGGGGCGCGAGGCGTCGCGCGACCGACAGCATCGTGCCGTCACCGCCGAGGACGATGGCGAGGTCGACCGTGTCGGCGAGCGCTTCGTCGGCGATGGTCGCGGCGGCCGGAACGGCGATCGATTGCGACGTTTCCGCATCGAGCGCTACCGTGTGCCCGCGAGCGGCGAGGAACGTCGCAAGGCGCGTCAGCGGCAACGTGAGGTCCGGACCTCCGGGGCGGCCGATCAACGCGATCCGACGAAACCGTGCCGGCGTGCGGGCGGGCATGTGAGCGATTAAACCATAGGGCGTTAATATAGGGACGGCGCGCGCTGGTTCGCGTGCCTTCATGCCGGCAACGATTGCTCGCGCCGGCGTGGTCACGCTGCAACGTATTGCCAAGATGCTGGATCCACGCGCACAACACCTGCTGAAGACGCTCGTCGAGCGGTACGTTGCCGAAGGGCAGCCGGTCGGTTCGCGGGCACTGTCGCGACACTCGGGACTCGAGTTGTCGCCGGCGACGATCCGCAACGTCATGGCCGATCTCGAGGAGATGGGCCTGATCGCGAGCCCGCATACGTCGGCTGGGCGCGTGCCCACGCCGCGCGGCTATCGCTTTTTCGTCGATAGCCTGATGGTCATGAAGCCACTCGAGGACGCCGAGATCCACCGGCTCGAGGACGAATTGACCATCGATCGGCCGCACCAACTGGTCAGCGCGGCCGCCTCGCTTTTGTCGCAGCTCACGCAGTTTGCCGGTGTCGTCGCGACGCCCAAGCGTCGTGAAGCGCTGTTCCGCCACCTCGAGTTCCTGCGGCTATCCGAAAGGCGCGTGTTGCTGATCATCGTGGCGCCCGACGGCGACGTGCAGAACCGCATTCTTCACACGGACCGCTCGTACACGCCGGGACAGCTGATCGAAGCGACCAACTTCTTCAACACGAATTTCGCAGGCCAGTCGATGTCCGCGGTGCGCGCGCGCCTTGCCGATG
>JAICVH010000653.1 GCA_025935435.1 Burkholderiales bacterium | reverse complement strand
CCGCGACGACGCGTCCGTCGAGTTCGACGCGCCCGCTCGACGGCGTGTCGAGGCCCGCGACGATACGCAGCAACGTGCTCTTCCCGCATCCGGACGGACCGAGGATCGTGATGAAGTCGTTGTCGGAAACGGCAATCGACGTCGGCAGCAGCGCCTGCGTCGGCGCACCGCCGCGCACGCCGGGAAACGTGCGCGAAACGCCGCTGATCGCGAGGACGCTCACGAGCGCCAAGCCATGGGCGGTCTCGCAGCACGTGCACGACAACAACGTAACGGGACATTCACGTCGTGGCCCACGGAAACAGCGCACGATTCGCCTGCTTGAAGCCGAGGTCGGACACGAGTCCGATGATGCCGATCAGGATGATGCCGAAGATGATCTGGCCCGTGTTGAGCAGTGCCTGACTGTCGGTGATCATGTGACCGATGCCGCTCGATGCACCGATCAGCTCGGCGACGATCACATACGTCCACGCCCAGCCAAGCACCAGTCGCAGCGTCTCGGCAATCGCGGGTGCCGAGCTCGGCAACAACACGCGTCGCACGATGCCCCGCGCATTGGCGCCGAGCGTATACGCGGCCTCGACCAGATCGCGGCGCGTCGATCCAACGGTCACCGCGACCATCAGCACGATCTGGAAGAACGAGCCGATGAAAATGACGAGCAGCTTCTGCAGCTCGCCGATGCCGGCCCACAGGATCAACAGCGGAATGAACGCGGACGCCGGCAGGTAGCGCGCGAACGACACGAACGGCTCGAAAAACGCCTCGATCGGCTTGTACGCGCCCATCGCGATACCGAGCGGCACGCCGATCGCGGCCGCCAGGATGAACCCGCCGAGCACGCGCCAGATCGTGATGCCGACATCCCGCGCGAAGCCGAACTGCGTGAACAGCAGCCAGCCTTCGTGCACCATCGTCAGCGGATCGGCCAGGAACGTCCTCGACACGAAGCCGCCGAAGGTCGCGAGGCTCCATACGAGCACGAACAGCACGAAAAATGCGAGTCCGAGCGCGAGCTTGCGCGCCGGAGCGATGGTCTTGAGCGGCGTCATGCGTGCGCGCGCCGTGGCGCTTATGCGACGCGCACGGCTGCGCCGTTCACCGTGCGCTCGCCCCGCTGCGACTACTTGATGAACTGCGTGTCGTACAGCGTCTTGATATCGGGCTCGCTCTTGATGATGCCGATTTCCTTCAGCAGGTCCGCCGCTTCCTTGCTGAACTGCTGCAGCTCGCCGTTGAAGAATTTCTGGTTGGCCGCCTTGTCCTGCCACCGCAGGTATTTCGCCGACGCGCCGAACTGCTCGCCCGTCTGCTTGACGTCCGCGCCCATGATTTCGTAACTCTTGTTCGGATCCTTCTGGATCATCGCGACCGCTTCGAAATAACTGTCGGTCAGCGCCTGCGCGGCCTTTGGATTCTCGGACAGGAACTTCGGCGTGCAGCCGAACGTGTCCATGATCATCGGATAATCGAGCGTCGTCGCGATGATCTTGCCCGATTGCGGCGCCGCGCGCACGGTCGACAGATACGGCTCGTACGTCATCGCTGCGTCGTTCTGACCGGCGACGAACGCTTGCGCAGCGGGCCCCGGCTCCAGGTTGACGACGGTGACGTCCTTGACCGACAGCCCGTTCTTCTTCAGAAACCACGCGAGCGTGAAATACGGCGCGGTGCCGGGCGCCGATGCGGCAACCGTCTTGCCCTTGAGATCGGAAATCTTCGCGATGTTGTTGCGGACGGCCATGCCGTCGGCGCCATAGCTCTTGTCCATCTGGAAGATCTGTTTCGTCGCGACGCCATTCGCATTCCAGACGACCCACGTCTCCACCGTCGTCGCTGCGCATTGCACATCACCCGATGCAATCGCCAGGTGTCGATCCTTCTGCGGGATCTATTTCATGTCGACGTCGAGGCCGTGCTTCTTGAAGATGCCGGCTTCCTTCGCGAGCGTGAGCGGTTCAAAGCCGGTCCAACCCGAATAGCCGATCGCGACCTTCGTCTGCGACGAT
>JAICVH010000020.1 GCA_025935435.1 Burkholderiales bacterium | reverse complement strand
TGAACGTCTCGCCTTCCAGTGCTAAAACGATTCGCTTGCCGAGCCGTCGCACGTCGATGACACGGCGGCCGAACGTCGTCGACAGCGGCGGCACGGCCGTGCGCAGTACGAACGGATTCAGCGTGCGAACGTTTTCGAGCGGGCGGCCGGTGACGCGCTGCGCCAGCGCTTCGCAGTACACGACGACATCGGGCAGTTCAGGCAATCGACAGGGGCGTCGAAGCAACGGGTCGACGTGTCGCTTCGGCCGCATATTCGGTAGGGCGTGCACCGACACGCATTGGCGCGGTGCGCCGATGCAGCGAGTTCGCTGCGTTCGTCATCATCGGGAGTCGTCTTATGCAGGAAAGGAACCCGCCATGATCGTCGATCGCGTTGCTCGACTCGGCAGCGCCTTGCTGCTCGGCACGCTCGCTTGCAGTGGCGCACTCGCACAGGCGCCGGCACCTACGGCATTGGCCGCACCTACGGCAATCCCCGCACCAGGACAGATGGGTTATATCAACGGCGGCGTCGGTGAAGAACAGGCCGATCTCATGCGCGACATGAGTGCGCAGTTCCCGGTCCGCTTCACGTTCTCGCGTCATAACGGCACGCACAACACCGATGAGTTTCTCGCCGACGTGCGCCTTCGCGTCGTGGACAGCGCGGGCCAGACGGTACTGAACTTGGCGCAACAGGGCCCGATCTTCCTGCTCCGGCTGCCCGAAGGATCGTATTCGGTGGAGGCCGAGCACAATGGCGAAGTCAAGAGCCGGCGCTTTCAGGTATTGTCCGGCCGGCATCAGGAGATCGCCTTTTCCTGGGCCGGATGATCGTCACCGGCCGCGCTTGGCGGCGATGCGCATGCGCAGCGCATTGAGCTTGATGAAGCCCGCGGCGTCCTTCTGATCGTACGCGCCGGCGTCGTCGTCGAACGTCGCGATCTTGGGATCGAACAGCGAATCGTCCGGTGAAGCGCGCCCGGTGCAGATGACGGTGCCCTTGTAGAGCTTCAGCCGCACGGTGCCGTTGACCGGCGCCTGCGAGGCATCGATCAGTCCCTGCAGCAGCCGGCGTTCGGGACTGAACCAGTACCCGTTGTAGATCATGCGGGCATAGCGCGGCGCGAGATCGTCCTTCAGCGCGAGGACCTCCCGATCGAGCGTGATCGACTCGATGGCGCGGTGCGCCTTGAGCAGGATGGTGCCACCGGGCGTTTCGTAGCAACCGCGCGATTTCATTCCGACGTAACGGTTCTCGACGATGTCGAGACGGCCGACCCCATGCCGGCCCCCGATGTCGTTCAGCGTCTGCAGAACGGTTGCGGCGGACATCGGCTTGCCGTCGACGGCGGTCACATCGCCGTGGCGGTATGTGAGTTCGATCGTCTGCGCGTCGTCGGGCGCTGCTTCCGGCGCAACCGTCATTCGCCACATCGATTCCTCGGGCGCGTAATCCGGGTCCTCGAGGACGCCGCCTTCATAGCTGATGTGCAGCAGGTTCGCATCCATCGAATACGGCGCGCCGCCGGTGCGTTTCTTGAAGTCCACCGGGATGCCGTGCGCGTCCGCGTACGCGAGCAGTTTGTCGCGCGACAGCAAATCCCATTCACGCCACGGCGCGATGATGCGGATGCCGGGCGCCAGCGCATACGCGCCGAGTTCGAAGCGCACCTGATCGTTGCCCTTGCCGGTCGCGCCGTGTGCAATCGCGTCCGCACCGGTCGATCGCGCGATCTCCACGAGGCGTTTGGCGATGAGCGGCCGCGCGATCGACGTACCGAGCAGATATTCGCCTTCGTAGACGGCGTTCGCGCGAAACATCGGGAATACGAAATCGCGGACGAATTCCTCGCGCAGGTCTTCGACGAAGATGTTGCTCGGAGGAATGCCCAGTTGCAGTGCCTTCGCGCGCGCCGGTTCGACTTCCTCGCCCTGGCCGATGTCCGCCGTGAACGTGACGACTTCGCTGTCGTAGGTGTCCTTCAGCCATTTGAGGATGACCGACGTGTCGAGGCCGCCGGAATAAGCCAGTACGACCTTGCGGACGTCGCTCATCGTCAGTCGACTTTCAGACCGACCTTCTTGATCACCGGCGCCCAGCGGGCCGCTTCGCCGCTGATCAGTGAACCGAAGTCCTCGGGTGTGCCGCCGATCAGGTCGAAACCGAAGCCATGCATCTTCTGCTGAACGTCGGGCTCCTTCAGTACGGCGTTCATCTCGGCGTTAAGGCGCGCAATGATCGGACGCGGCGTGTTCGCGGCGACGAGCACGCCGTTCCAGGCGAGCGCCTCGAAGCCGGGGTAACCCGACTCGGCAATCGACGGCAGATCGGGCAACAGTGGAAAGCGCTTTGCCGTCGTCACGGCGATCGCTCGCAGTGCCCCCGCCTGCACCTGTGCCTGCAGTGGTTGCATGACGGCGAACATCATCTGCGTTTCGTTCTGCACGGTCGCCTTGACCGCGGGCGGCGAGCCGTTGAAGGGAACATGCACCGCATCGAACCCGGCGACGCTCTTGAACAGTTCCATGTTGAGATGCGAGGAACTGCCGTTGCCGACCGATGCGTAGTTGAGCTTGCCCGGATTGGCCTTGGCGTACGCGACGAGGTCCTTGACCGAGTGAACCGGCAGCGATGCGTTCACCGCGAGCACGTTCGGCTGGCTCGACGTGATGATGACCGGTGCGAGATCCTTCGCCACATCGTAGGGCAGCTTCTGCAGAAGCGGCGCGAAGGACAGCGGACCGTTGAAGGCGAGCACCATCGTGTAACCGTCCGGCGGCGAGTGCGCTACGTCGGCCGTGGCGACCGTCCCGCCCGCAGCGGGCTTGTTCTCGACAACGACGGGCTGTCCGAGGCGGTCTTTCAACTTGTCGGCGATCGTCCGGCCAAGCACGTCGATCGAGCTCCCCGCAGGCGCCGACATCAGGAACCGGATCGGCTTGTCGGGCCAGGTTTGTGCGCTCGTCCCGGACGCAATCATCATCAGGGCGATACAACAGGCGGTGGCGATTCGTTTCAGCATTCGTTTGCGCTCCATGCAGTACAAGTGGATTCAGGACGCGTCGATGCGCCCGCACACAAGGTATTCGAGCAGCGCCTTCTGCGCGTGCAGCCGGTTTTCCGCCTCGTCCCAGACGACGCTTTGGGGCCCGTCGATGACGTCGGCGGCGACCTCCTCGCCGCGATGCGCCGGCAGGCAATGCATGAACAAGGCGTCGCGGTGTGCGCGCCGCATCAGATCGGCGTCGACGCGCCAATCCTCGAACGCGCGCTTGCGTTCCTCGTTCTCGGCCTCGAACCCCATGCTCGTCCACACGTCGGTCGTGACCAGATCGGCGCCTTCGCATGCGGCCGCCGGATCATCGCAGTACATGCAATGCCGGGCGTCCAGCAAGCCCGCCGGGAGCCGGTATCCGGGCGGGGTCGAGACGCGGACGGTAAAGCCGAAGATCGGCGCGGCCTGCAGCCACGTGGCGCAGACGTTGTTCGCGTCGCCGATCCACGCGACCGTGCGGCCGCTGATCGAGCCGCGATGCTCGACGTACGTGTAGAGGTCAGCGAGGATCTGGCAGGGATGGTACGCGTTGGTCAGCCCGTTGATGACCGGCACGCGCGAATGTGCGGCGAAGCGCTCGATGATCGACTGCTCGAACGTGCGAATCATCACGACATCGACCATCCGCGACACGACGCGGGCGACGTCTTCGATGGGCTCGCCGCGCGAAAGCTGCGTGTCGCCGCGGTTCAGGTTGATCGCGATGCCGCCGAGCTGGTTCATGCCGGCTTCGAACGACACGCGCGTGCGCGTCGATGCCTTCTCGAACACCATCGCAAGCGTGCGATCGCGCAGCGGCTGGTACAGCTCGTAGTTCTTGAAGCGCGACTTGATCCAGCGCGTCCGCTCGAACAGGTGATCGAACTCGTCGCGGGAAAAATCGCTGAACTGGAGGAAATGCCGGGGCGGAGAGGCGACCATTCGGTCCGTTATGACCGCGCGATCACGCGGCGACCGCAAACAAAAAGTCTAGCATGCCGAGCAACGACGAGCGCTGATGCACGGTGCCGCGCGACACGGTGCAGCCACGAGCACTCATGCGCGGTCGCGCGACGATTGCGCATAAGGCACGCCATGCACGATGTCGCGGCAACCGCAAGCACGGGCGATTCGCGCGAGGTTTTGCGCGACACGCATGGCACCCGCGAGCGCGCTTCAAGGACCGCGCGTGCCGGCAGACGTTGCGGCGACCAGGATACGATCGCGTCCGGCGTCCTTGGCTGCGTACAGCGCGCGGTCTGCCGCCTGCAGCAGGTCGGCAAACGTCGTCCCGTGCATGCCGAGCACGGCGACGCCGGCCGAGAACGTGAAACCGCCGAGCGTTGCACCGTTCCACGCGACGCGCAGGTCGCGCAGTCGCGCGGCGAGGCTCGCAAGCGCCCTTTCCGCACCGACACCGTCCGCGTCGGGCAGCACGATGCAGAACTCCTCGCCCCCGTACCGACAGACGACGTCCGCCGGACGCAACGCCATCGGCAGCACGCGGCCGATCTCGCGCAAGACCGCGTCACCGGCCGGGTGCCCGTGCCGGTCGTTCACGTGCTTGAAGTGATCGAGATCGACGAGCGCGAGTGCGAGCGACGCATGTCGGCGTTCCGCCGCACCGATCAACCCGGGCATCACCGAATCGAGATAACGCCGGTTGAAAAGCTGCGTCAGCGGATCGTGCACGGCTTCGACTGCCAGTTGCGCCTGCAACGCTTCCACCTGAATCATCTTGTGCGTGAGGTCGGCGTTGAGGCGCGCGAGTTCTTCGTTCATGCGCTCGGTCTGCTGCCGTTGCGCAAGCGCGCGATCGCGCTCGGCGCGCGCGTGCGACAACTCGTGCTGAACGCGGAGCAGGTAGTACTTGGCGCTCGCACGGTGCGACAGCCGTTCGGTTTCTGCCGCGAGCAGCCTGCACGAACAGCCATAAGCCGCCTCGAAGTCGCGCTCGCTCGCATGTAGCTCGGCAAGCCGTGCCCATGCCTTGCACTCGCCGGGAAGGTAATGCAAACGCTGCGAGGCTTCGGCCGCGGCACTCAGCCGCTCACGCGCCAGGCGCCGGTCGCCGGTCGCATCGGCAACGACTGCGTCCGCCCAGTGGCGATGCGCCTCGTTGAAACCGCCGGGAAAATCGGCGTGTATGGCGCGCGCGGTGTCGGCGCACCGCGAAGCCTCCTCGATGCGTCCGTTGCGGGCGAGGATTTCCGCCGCGATCGCGAGGTAATGGTTCTGCGCGGCGCGGCGCGGTTCGCTTGCATCAAGCATCTGTTGCACGATGTCGAGCGCGCGCTCGTGAGCGCCGCAGCCTGCGAGCGCCTCGGCAAGATTCGAACGCGCGAACATCAAAAGCTGCGGGTTGTCGTACCGCGCAAGCGCGGTGAGCGCGGCTTCAGCGAGTTCGCACGCCGGCGGGTAGTCGCCTACGGTGACGAGCGCCGCCGCGAGATTCGACATGATCGTCGGATGCTGCGGCGACGTCTCGCCGTCGCGAAGCGTTTCGAGCGCTTCGTACAGGTAGCGGATCGCATCGTCGAGCCGATCGGTGAAGTAATGCGCCGCGCCGATCGCATTCAGAAGCCAGAACCGATCCTCCGGCGCCAGCACCTGCTGCGATTCGGCGTACAGCGCGAGCAGCCGCTCGCGTGCGGCATCTGCATCGCCTTCGACGATCGCGAGCCGCGCTGCGGCCACTTGCGCGAGCAAGCCGCCGCGACGCTCGCCGGACGCTTCGAAGCGCGCAGCGGCGCGCTCGATCCACGGCTTCGCTTCGAGCGGGTTGGCCGTGAAGTAGAGATGGTGGTAGGCGATCGTAAGCTCGCTCCACGCGCGAACGCGGCCGTCGACCGCCGATGACGCGAGCTCAGAGGCTTGCGCGAACGCGCGCTCCGGTTCGCGGAAGTGACGCTCCCACGGCGCGGCGGCCGCATCGGCGTTTTCGGTCGGTGTCATCGGCCCAAACGATCAGGGCGCCCCGCGGGACGCCCTGCTCATGCACCGATCTTCGCCAGCGCTTATGGAAGCGCCTTGATCGCCTGGACGAGGCGCGACTTCGTTCGCGACGCGAGATTCTTGTGAACGATGCGCTTGTCCGCGATACGGTCGATGACGGCCTGTGACTCGCGCAGCGTGTTCGTCGCGGCAGCCTTGTCGCCGGTCGCGATCGCCTTTTTCACTTTCTTGACGGCGGTACGCAGCGCGGACTTGAGGCTGGCGTTGCGTTGCCGCGTCGCTTCCGCCTGCCGCGCGCGCTTGCGCGTCTGTGCCGTATTGGCCATGGATTCGGTTCCTCGTGCAAGCAAAACGGCGCATCGCCTGCGCCGCATCGATCGATGAAAGCCAGTGGTTCCTGCGTGGCCCGCGTTCGGGCCCGGCGGCCGCTATGACGGCCGGACTTCAGGGAGCTGACGCGAAAGACCGGGCATAATACGCGATTTTCCCAATGCAGGCAAGGCGTTGCCTGCGCCTTTCGCCGGGAACGCGCACCCGAATTGAATCTCCTTCGCACGCTGTCGACGGTCAGCGGAATGACGCTGCTGTCGCGCATCACCGGTCTTCTGCGCGAAACGATCAAGGCAACCGCGTTTGGTGCGGGCTTGCAGATGGACGCATTCGAAGCCGCGTTCAGGCTGCCCAATCTGCTGCGGCGTCTGTTCGCGGAAGGCGCTTTTTCGCAGGCGTTCGTGCCGATTCTCGCCGAGTATCGCCGCAAGCGCGGTGCCGAGGCGACGAGGGACCTCGTCGGCAACGTCGGCACGCTGCTCGCCATCGCGCTTGTCGTGCTGTCGATCGCCGGTTCGCTTGCGGCACCCTGGCTCGTCTATCTGCTTGCCGGCGGATTCGCGCGCACGCCGGGCAAAGTCGAACTGACGGCGGACATGATCCGCATCGTGTTTCCGTACATCCTGTTCGTATCGCTGGTCTCGCTCGCAGGCGGCGTGCTGAACGTGTTTCGCCGCTTCGCGATCCCCGCATTCACGCCGGTGATGCTGAACCTGTCGATCATCGGCGCGGCGATCTTTCTCGCGCGCTGGTTCGATCCGCCGATCCTCGCGCTCGCATGGGGCGTTGCGATCGGCGGCGTCGCGCAACTCGTGCTGCAGGTGCGGCCGCTGCTCGCGATCGGCATGTTGCCGCGCCCGCGCTTCGCCTGGCGCGACGAAGGCACGCGGCGCGTGTTGATGGCGATGGGGCCCGCCGTGATCGGTGTATCCGCGGCCCAGATATCGGCGCTGATCAACACGCAATTCGCCGCATTGCTCGGTGACGGTCGCATCTCGTGGATCACGTATGCCGATCGCCTGATGGAATTCCCGAGCGCACTGCTTGGCGTCGCGCTCGGAACGATCCTGCTGCCATCGCTCGCCCAGCACCACAGCGACGCCGATGCCGAGCAGTATTCGGCACTGCTCGACTGGGGGTTGCGCCTCGCCGTCGTGCTCGCGTTGCCGGCGGCCGTTGCGCTCGCGATCCTCGCGCTGCCGCTGGTTTCGACGCTGTATCAATACGGGCGCTTCACCGTCAACGACGTCATGCAGACCCGGCTGGCGTTGCTCGGGTACACGATCGGGTTGCCCGCGCTGATCTTCGTGAAGATCCTGGCCCCCGGCTTCTACGCGCGGCAGGTGATGAGCACTCCGGTGAAGATCGCGTTCACCACGGTGGTGATCACGCAGGCGTGCGCGGTGCTGTTCGCGTGGCCGCTCGGTCTCGAGCAGGCGGGCCTCACGCTCGCTACCAGCGTCGGCGCGTGCTTCAACGCATCGTTGCTGTTCTGGTTGTTGGTGCGCAAGCGCTTCTATCAGCCGCGTCCAGGCTGGTTGCGCTTTTTCGCGAAGGTGTGCGTGGCCGTGGCGTTGCTTGCGATCGTCGTGGCGGTTGCCATGGGACCGGGTGCGGCGTGGCTCGCCGCCGGCGTTGCGTACAAGGTCGGGCGTCTTGCGCTCGTCGTTGCTGCGGGGGCGTTCGTCTATTTCGGCGCGCTGTACGCGCTCGGCTTCCGCATCGCGGACTTCAGTCGCCGGGAAGCGATTGCGCCCGACGCGTTACCGCCGGCCGACGACGCCGGCGTGTGACCCGACCCTGCCTGGCGTCATCGGGTCGTGCAGCTGTCGCGGGCAACCGTCAGTTCGGGCCGGTGATCTTGCGGTAAGGACAGCGCGGCTTCGTGCAGTCGGCATACAGGTAGAGCGCGTGCTCGCTGATCGCGAAGCCGCGTTCCTTGGCGATGCGCGTCTGGCGCTTTTCGATCTCGGCGTCGTAGAACTCCTCGACGCGTCCGCATTGCATGCACACGAGATGGTCGTGATGCTTACCTTCGTTCAACTCGAACACCGCCTTGCCGGACTCGAAATGGTGGCGCACGAGCAGCCCCGCCTGCTCGAACTGCGTCAACACGCGATATACGGTGGCGAGCCCGATATCGAGGCCCTCGGTCAGCAGGAGCTTGTAGACGTCCTCCGCGGTCAGATGACGCACCTTCGACGTCTCGAACAGGCTGATGATCTTGAGCCGCGGTATCGTGGCCTTGAGCCCGGCGCTCTTGAGATCGTGCGATGTCGTCATGGAAGGTCGAGGCATAGACGCTGCGCCGCGCAGCGGCCACCGGCTGCACGACGAAGCGTGTGGGATGCCTCGCTATAATAGCCATTTGCTTCGATGATTCCCAGAGTGTACCGACACGTCTTCCGCATGCGCGACGCGCGCCGCGCAGCGGCGCTGATGCTTGCGCTCGCCCTGACCGGCTGCGCGACGATGGATCAATACCTGCCGACGTGGCGGTCGTTCGGTGTCTACAAGATCGACATCAATCAGGGCAACTACCTGTCCCAGGACATGGTCGACAAGCTGAAGGTCGGCATGACGCAGACACAGGTCAGGCAGTTGCTGGGAACGCCGTTGCTGACGTCGCCATTCCGGCCGGACCGCTGGGATTACGTCTACGAATACACGCGGCAGGGCAAGGTGGTCGAGCACCGCAACTTCACCGTCTGGTTCGACGATTCGAAGCTCGCACGGTGGGAAGGCGACGCGATGCCGGAGTCCGTCGTCGAATTGAACCGCTCGGCGAGCGCCAAGGCGTTACCGACGCAGGCGCCAGGCGACAAGGGGCTCTGGGATCGCTTTCTCGACGTGTTTCGGAAGTAGGTCGACGACGTGACGCTGTCGCGGCGCGATGAAGCAACGGCTGCCGCGCCCCTCGTCGCGCGCATCGGTATCGCCGGTGCGGGCGGGCGCATGGGACAGGCGCTGATCGACGCGACGCTCGCATCGACGGATCTGCAACTGGCCGGCGCGGTCGACGTGCCGGACAGCCCGGCGCTCGGCACGGACCCGGGCGCTCACGCCGGGCGCACGACGGCGGTTCGTATCACGAGCGACGTCGATGCCGTCGTTAAAAGCTGCGACGTCTTCATCGATTTCACGCGTCCCGCGGGGACGCTCCTGCATCTCGCCGCCTGCGCTCGTGCGGGTGTTGCCGCCGTGGTCGGCACTACGGGGTTCGACGCCGAAGGCAAGGCGACGATCGCCACGTATGCGAACACCATTCCGATCGTATTCGCGGCGAACATGAGCGTGGGCGTCACGGTCCTCGCGCAACTCGTCGAAGACGCTGCACGCCGGCTGGGCACCGCTTTCGACATCGAAATCGTCGAGATGCATCACCGGCACAAGGTGGACGCGCCGTCCGGAACGGCGCTCCGGCTCGGTGAAGCGGCAGCAGCCGGCGCCGGTGTCGACCTTTCCGAGCATGCGCTGTACGCGCGCAAAGGCGTCACCGGCGAGCGCAAACCGGGCACGATCGGATTCGCGACGTTGCGCGGCGGCGATGTCGTCGGCGAACACTCGGTGATCTTCGCGGGTACGGGTGAGCGGCTCGAGCTCACGCATCGCGCGACATCGCGACAGAATTTCGCCGCCGGCGCGCTGCGGGCGGCGCGTTTCGTTGCGGGGCAGCGCGCGGCGCGTCGGCACGGACTGTTCGACATGGCCGATGTGCTCGGTTTGCGACAGTCGGTGTGACCGCGCTGTTTCCATCCCGGCCGCAGGCACTGCTCGCACTCGCGGACGGGACGGTATTTCGCGGCCGCGCGATCGGCGCGCACGGTCATGCCGTCGGGGAGGTCGTCTTCAATACCGCGATGACCGGATATCAGGAGATCATCACCGATCCGTCGTACGCCGGGCAGATCGTGACGCTCACGTATCCGCACATCGGCAACGTCGGTGTCAATGCCGACGATGCCGAATCGCGACGCGTATTCGCAGCAGGGCTGGTCGTTCGCGACGTGCCCGAGGTCGCGTCGAATTGGCGTAGCGCGGGCAGTCTGTCCGACTATCTGCGCGCTGCGAACGTCGTCGGTCTCGCCGACATCGACACGCGCAAACTGACGCGGGCGCTCCGCGAACGCGGCGCGCAGAACGGCTGTATCGCCGCTGCCGACGCGCTGAACGACGCCGACGTCGAGCGCGCCGTCGCGCGGGCGCGCGGCGCGCCGCCAATAAAGGGGCTCGATCTCGCGCAGGGCGTATCCTGCGCGGCGCGCTACGACTGGATGTCCGGCGCGTGGTCGCTCGGTACCGGCTATCGGGCGCTCGCCGACGCAAAGTTGCACGTCGTTGCGTACGACTTCGGCGTCAAGCACAACATCCTGCGGCTACTCGTCGATCGCGGTTGCCGGATCACCGTCGTACCGGCCAAGACGTCGGCAAGCGACGTTCTTGCGTTGAACGCCAACGGTGTATTCCTATCGAACGGCCCGGGTGATCCCGAACCGTGCGGTTACGCGATCGGCGCGATTGGGGAACTGGTCGAACGGGGCGTGCCGACGTTTGGAATCTGCCTCGGACACCAGCTGCTCGGGCTCGCGTCCGGCGCGCGCACGGTCAAGATGAAATTCGGCCATCACGGCGCGAATCATCCGGTGCTGGACAAGGACACCGGCCAGGTGCTCATCACCAGCCAGAACCATGGCTTCGCCGTCGATGCGGCGACGCTGCCGGCGAACGTCCGCGTGACGCACGTTTCGCTGTTCGACGGAAGTCTGCAGGGGATCGCGCGCATCGACCGCCCGGCGTTCAGCTTCCAGGGACATCCGGAGGCAAGTCCGGGACCGCACGACGTCGATTACCTGTTCGATCGCTTCGTGAAGTCGATGGAGCACGCCTCGCAAAAGCCGGCCGCCAATGCCCCGACGAACTGACATCGGTTCGGTGCTGATCATCGGGGCCGGTCCGATCATCATCGGGCAGGCGTGCGAGTTCGACTATTCGGGCGCGCAGGCGTGCAAAGCGCTGCGCGAGGAAGGTTACCGCGTCATTCTCGTCAACTCGAATCCGGCGACGATCATGACCGACCCGGAGATGGCGGACGTCACGTACATCGAACCCATCACGTGGCAGATGGTCGCGAGCATCATCGAGCGTGAGCGTCCGGACGCGCTGTTGCCGACGATGGGCGGTCAGACGGCGCTCAATTGCGCGCTCGACCTCGCGCGCGAGGGCGTGCTGACGAAGTTCGATGTCGAGCTGATCGGTGCGTCGAAAAAAGCGATCGACAAGGCCGAGGATCGCGAAAAGTTCAAGGCGGCGATGACGCGCATCGGGCTTGGTTCCGCGCGCTCGGGCATCGCGCACGACATCGAGCAGGCGCTGGAGGTCCAGGCGCAGATCGGATTCCCTGCAGTGATCCGGCCGTCGTTCACGCTCGGCGGCACGGGCGGGGGCATCGCGTACAACCGCGACGAATTCGTTGACATGTGCAAGCGCGGCCTCGATCTGTCGCCGACGCGCGAACTATTGATCGAGGAATCGCTGCTCGGCTGGAAGGAATTCGAGATGGAGGTTGTCCGCGACCGCAAGGACAACTGCATCATCGTCTGCTCGATCGAGAACGTCGACCCGATGGGCGTTCACACCGGCGACTCGATCACCGTGGCGCCGGCGCAGACGCTGACGGACAAGGAATACCAGATCATGCGCGATGCATCGATCGCGGTACTGCGCGAGGTCGGCGTCGACACCGGCGGATCGAACGTGCAGTTCGCGATCAACCCGGACGACGGGCGGATGATCGTCATCGAAATGAATCCGCGGGTATCGCGCAGCTCGGCGCTCGCGTCGAAGGCGACGGGGTTTCCGATCGCGAAGGTCGCCGCCAAGCTCGCGATCGGTTACACGCTCGACGAACTCGCGAACGACATCGCCGGCAGCGAGCAGGGCGGCTTCATGCCGGCGTCGTTCGAGCCGACGATCGACTACGTCGTCACCAAGGTGCCGCGGTTCGCCTTCGAGAAGTTCAAGGAGGCTGACGCGCGGCTCACGACGCAGATGAAATCGGTCGGCGAAGTGATGGCGATCGGTCGCACGTTCCAGGAGTCGCTGCAGAAGGCGCTGCGCGGACTCGAGGTCGGCGTCGACGGCTTCAACCTCAAGACCGTCGATCCGGATGCGATCGCCGACGAACTGGCGTACCCGCGCGGTGAGCGGCTGTGGTACGTGGCGGATGCGTTCGGCATCGGCATGAGCGTCGAGCAGCTGCATGCGCTCACGAAAATCGACCGGTGGTTTCTCGCGCAGATCAAGGACGTCGTCGATCTCGAGCTCGTGCTCGAGAAGCGCACGCTCGAGTCGATCGACCGTGATGATCTGCGGCGACTCAAGCGGATGGGCTTTGCCGACCGGCGCCTCGCGCATCTGTTCAAGACGACGGAAACCGCGGTACGCGAGCGTCGTCACGCACTCGGCATTCGACCGGTATACAAGCGCGTCGATACCTGCGCGGCTGAATTCGCCACACGGACCGCCTACCTGTATTCGACGTATGAAGACGAGTGCGAGGCCGCGCCGACCGACCGCAGGAAGGTCATGGTGCTCGGGGGTGGTCCGAACCGCATCGGTCAGGGGATCGAGTTCGACTATTGCTGCGTGCACGCCGCGATGGCGCTGCGCGAGGA
Organism: Burkholderiales bacterium; assembly: GCA_025935435.1. Lineage (GTDB taxonomy): Bacteria > Pseudomonadota > Gammaproteobacteria > Burkholderiales > Casimicrobiaceae > VBCG01. The sequence goes on along the minus strand of JAICVH010000020.1, from coordinate 216 downwards.
CGGCTTCGAAACGATCATGGTGAACTGCAACCCGGAGACCGTTTCGACTGATTACGACACGTCGGATCGGCTGTACTTCGAACCGCTGACGCTCGAGGACGTGCTCGAGATCGTCCACGTCGAGAAGCCGTGGGGCGTCATCGTGCAATTCGGCGGCCAGACGCCGCTCAAGCTTGCGCGCGATCTCGAACGCAACGGCGTGCCGATCATCGGCAC
>JAICVH010000197.1 GCA_025935435.1 Burkholderiales bacterium | reverse complement strand
CGTCGTGCGAGGTGTACGGCATTTTGAAGCGCGCGGATGAAAAGTACGTCACCGAGCGCGCGTACGACAATCCGCGCTTCGTCGAAGACCTGGTCCGCGGCGTCGCGGCGCGCCTTGCGGCCGACGATCGCTTCGCGGCGTTCATCGTCGAAGCGGAAAACTTCGAGTCGATCCACAACCATTCGGCGTACGCGCGCATCGCGCACGGCTGGCAGTAGATAATCAACGAACGGCGCGGGTGCATGCGGGCGCCGACGGTCTCTTGTTGGCGCGTTCGTTGTCGACGTGGATCGAGAGAACTTGACCCTGCGGCTCGCGCGGCCGGATTGTCTGCGATTGACACACATGACGCGGCTTAACGTGCCGCTGCGTCCCTCTGGCTTCGAGGTGCCATGAATCGAGCGTCGCTCGTGTTTCTGCAACTGGTCGTCGCGGCGATCGTCGGCTATGGTGCCGCACGCTATGCGATGACGAGTGCGCCGGCGCCGGTCGCGCCTCCAGCGGTCACCGTGCCCGTACCGCCGCCGGCCACGCCGCTGCCGATCCCGGCACCTGTTGCCGTTCCAACCAACGCGACCGGCGCTGCGCTGAGCGTCAGCTATCGCGCTGCGGTCGAGCGCGCCGCGCCGTCGGTGCTGACCGTGCACTCCGCGCGCACCGCGGCGCGCGGACCGTTCGGCATCGGCGGTCGCACGCTGCTGTCGCAGGGCCTGGGCTCCGGCGTCGTCATCGATGGCGATGGCGACATTCTTACCAACAACCACGTCGTCGAAGGCGCGAACGAACTCGCGATCGCGCTGCGCGATGGCACGCTGCGCCGCGCGCGCCTGGTCGGCGTCGATCCCGATACCGATCTCGCGCTGGTCAAGATCGACGGCACGGGCTTGCAACCGATCGCGATCGGCGACGTCAAGAGCCTGGCCGTCGGCGATGTCGTGCTTGCCGTCGGCAATCCGCTCGGCGTTGGGCAGACGGTCACGCAGGGCATCGTCAGCGCGCTCGGTCGCAAGGGAATCGGCATCAATCCGATCGAAAACTTCATCCAGACCGATGCAGCGATCAATCCCGGCAATTCAGGCGGTGCGCTGATCGACACGGGGGGACGGCTCGTCGGCATCAACTCGGCGATTTTGTCGCGCGGCGGCGGTTCCGAAGGCATCGGCTTTGCCATTCCCGTCGATCTCGCGCAAAAGGTCGCGGCAAGCCTGAAGAAGCAGGGTCGTGTCGCGCGCGGCTGGCTCGGCATTTCGACCGGGCCTACGTCGCGGCCCGGTGCGCTTGTCGTCGCCGTGCAACCGGGCGGGCCGGCCGACCGCGGCGGGCTCACCGCGGGCGACATCATCGTGCGCATGAGCGATCGTGCGATCGAACAGCCCGACGACGTCGCGGGCGTCACGCTCGAACTCGAGCCGGGGACGAAGCTCGCGATGGAGGTGCTGAGAAACGGTCGCCGTCAGACGGTCGACGTGACGCTCGGCACGCGACCGCCGCTGCGACGAAGCGCGCGCGGCTGACCCCGAAGTCCTCTACTTCAGCAGATACGTTTCGAGGAACGCCGTCATCGCGTAGAACAGAAAGTCGACGTTGGCCTTCCGCGCGTACCCGTGGCCCTCGTTGGCCGCGAGCAGATACCACACCGGCACACCGTTCTTGCGCGCTGCATTGACGATCTGCTCGGCTTCCGTGTACGGAACGCGCGGGTCGTTGCGACCGTGCACGACGAAAAGCGGTGCCTTGATCCGGTCCGCGTTGTTCACCGGGGAAATGCGCGTCAGGAACGCCCGCATCGCAGGATCGCGCTCGTCGCCGTATTCGACGCGCCGCAGATCGCGTCGATAGCTTTCGGTGTTTTCGAGGAACGAGACGAAATTCGCGACGCCGACGACGTCGATCGTCCCGGCGATGCGCTCCGGATAGAGCGTGGACACTGCGAGCACCATGTAGCCGCCGTAGCTGCCCCCTTCGACGAGCACGCGCGACGGATCCAGGTCGGGTTGTGCCGCGATCCAGTCGAAGAGCGCACCGATATCCTTCACCGAGTCTTCGCGGTGCATGCCATTGTCGAGCGCGACGAACGTCTTGCCGTAACCGGTCGAGCCGCGGACGTTCGGTTCGATCACGGCGATGCCGAGCTCGTCGATGAAGTAATTCCAGCGCCCCATGAAACCGGGGCGCGCCTGTCCTTCGGGACCGCCGTGAATCGACACGATGACCGGCCGCTTGCCGGTGAACCGCGGCGGCGGACGAACGATGAAGCCGCCGATGGTCCGCGCATCGAACGTCTTCCATGTCATGGGCTCGGCGCTCCGGAAGGACGACGCGTCGAGTCCTGGCACCTTGTTCTCGGTCCAACGCACGACACGGTTGTCGCGAACGTCGATCGCGTACACGTCGCTCGGGCTTTGCGCGCTGTTCACTGAAACGGCAAGGTCGCGCGAGTTCTCGTGCCAGACGAGTCCGCGCACGTTGCCGATCGGCATCCGCGGACGCGCGAGCGCCTTGCGCGTCGCAGCGTCGTAGAGGCGCAGCACGCCGACACCGGCTTCGTTGGTGATGACGGCGAGCGTGCGCCCGTCCGGCGAAAGCGCGATCGATTCGACGTCCCAGTCGCCGCCTTCACCGAAGTATTCGACAGCGCCGCTTCCGATATCGAGATACGCGAGCCTGCGAAATTCGCCGTCGCGATCGGTCGCGAGGAACAGACCCTTCCCGTTACGCGCGAAGTTCAAATCGCTGCTTGCGATCGGCCGCGCCGGCGACGCGTTGGCTACCGGTAACAGCCGGCGGCGATCGCCGTTCGCGACGTCCATCAGCCACACGTACGATTCGTTGACCGACTTGAACTCGATCATCGCGACGCGGTGATCGTCGAACGAGAACGTGAAATCGCCCCAGCCGGTACCGGGCAACGTCGCGATCTTGCGCGCCTTGTTCGCGTCGAGCGGATCGACGAGCGTGATGTCCAGCGTCGGCGACTCACGGCGTCCGGTCTTGTCGACGTCGGTTGACTCGACGAGCAGGCGGTCGCGTGCATGCGTGATGCCCGCGAGCTCATGCTTGCGCGTCGCGTCGGTCAGCGCGATGGGCGCCGGCGCGCGGGCGTCGAGTCGGTACAGCTGCTGCTGTTCGTTACCGCCGGCGTCGCGCGTGAAGATCATCGTGTCGGGCGCCTTCGGCCACCACAGCCCGAAACGCACGGGCTCCGCGAAGTCGGTGAGTTGCCGCAGTTCACCACCGGGCTCTGCGACGCGATGCAGCTGCGTCGTGTTGACGGCGCGACGCGCGACGATCAGTTCGCGTTTGGTCGGATGCCAGCTTACGGCCGTCGCGGGCCGGAATTCCGTGTAAGGCGCGACCTTCGCGGCCAACGCTGCAGGAATGGGCGGCACGCCCTCCGCCGTCAGGTCGGGATTCGGCGCGACGACGTCTGCAGCCGAAACGAGCGCCGCCGTGCCGACAGAGATCGCAAGCACGACCAACGACAGTGCTGTTTGCACGAATGCCTCCGCGGAATCACCGCTGGTAAGATCGTGCGATTGTAGCGACGCGCGTCGCGCGCCGATTGCGAAGCTTCCATGCGCCCGATCGCGATCTTCCGTTTCAGTCCCACCGAAGGACCCGCGTATTTCGCCGAGTGGCTCGACCGCGCCGGCTTGTCGTGGCAGTTGATCGCCATCGACGAAGGCGCCGCGGTTCCAGGCGATGCCCGTGCTTTTTCAGGGATCGGGCTGATGGGCGGACCGATGAGCGTCACCGACGCGCTCGCCTGGATCGATCCGCTGTCGCGGCTGCTGCGCGACGCGGTTGCGACGAACGTGCCGGTGATCGGTCACTGCCTCGGCGGTCAGCTGCTCGCACAGGCGCTAGGCGCGCGCGTGCAGCGTACCGACGTTCCGGAGATCGGATGGATCGATGTCGCTGTCACCGACACCGCGGCGCAGCGTGCGTGGTTCGGGGGTGCAACGACGTTCACACCGTTTCAATGGCACTACGACGTGTTCGCGCTGCCGAGCGGTGCGACGCGTGTGCTGACCAACGCGTTCAACCCGAACCAGGGGTATGTCATCGACGATCGCCACATCGGCTTCCAATGTCACATCGAAATGACGCAGGACCTGGTCGAGACCTGGTGCCGCACGGGCGCCGACGAGATTGGCGCACCGGGCACGCCACCGCGCCAGTCACGCGACGAGATCCTGGGTGATCTGTCGTCGCGGCTGGCGGCGCTGCACGCGGTGACCGATTGCGTCTACGCGCGCTGGACACAGCGGCTCGCGCGCTGAATGGGCGCGATCCGCGCATTACCCGATCTGCTGATCAACCAGATCGCCGCCGGCGAGGTCGTCGAGAGGCCGGCCGCGGCGCTCAAGGAATTGCTCGAAAATGCACTCGACGCCCGGGCGACGCAGATCGATGTCGACATCGCCGGTGGCGGCATCAAGCGCATCCGCGTCGCGGACAACGGCGCCGGAATCGAGCGCGAGGACCTGCCGCTCGCCGTCGCACGTCATGCGACGTCCAAGATCGGCTCGGTCATCGATCTCGAAGCGATCGCAACGCTCGGGTTTCGCGGCGAAGCGCTGGCATCGATCGCGGCGGTTTCGCGTACGGCGATCGCGTCCCGCGCCGAGGGTAAGCCGCACGCGTGGCGCATCGAAGTGGAAGGTGGAACCCTCGGCGCGATCGCCCCGGCTGCGCTCGCGGCGGGCACGACGGTCACGATCGAGGAGCTGTACTTCAACACGCCGGCGCGACGCAAGTTCCTGCGCACCGAGGCGACCGAATGGGCGCACTGCGACGAGGCGTTTCGCCGCATCGCGCTCGCGCACGGGGACGTCGCGATGACGCTGACGCACAATGGCCGCGCCGTGCAACGCCTCGTGGCCGGCGGGCGACGGGCGCGCGTCGAAGCGCTGCTCGGTGACGCGTTCGTCGTTCATGCCGCGCATGTCGACGCGGATGGCGGCGACGTGCACCTCGGCGGCCTGGCCGTGCGCCCCGCTTACGCGGCCGAAGGCCCGGCGATGCAATACGTGTTCGTCAATGGACGGCACGTACGCGATCGCGTGCTCGCGCACGCGCTGCGGGAAGCCTATCGCGACATCCTGCATCACGAGCGCCAGCCCGCGTATGCGCTGTGGCTGACGCTCGATCCGCGCCGCGTCGACGTCAACGTGCATCCGCAGAAATCCGAAGTGCGGTTTCGCGACGCCGGGGCGATCCATCAGTTCGTCCGGCATGCCGTCGAACGTGCGCGGGCCGCGACTGCAGCCGAGCAGCCGCCCGTCTCCGCGGCCGAACGACTGGGCGTCGCCGCGGCGCAGCTTCCGCCACGCGTGCCTGCCGCCGGCTTGACATGGGCGTCCGGTGCAGCATCGATGCATCAGGATGGCAGAAGCGGTGGCGCCGACCCGGATCCGTCGCAGACCGGCCTCGCACTCGATTCGCGCGAGCCGGCGGCCTTTTATCGACGGCTGT
>JAICVH010000135.1 GCA_025935435.1 Burkholderiales bacterium | reverse complement strand
CCGCCTTGGCCGTAGCCCTGGTTCGCTTGGCCGTAGCCCTGGCTCGCTTGGCCGTAGCCCTGGCTCCCTTGGCCGTAGCCTTGGCCGCCCTGCCCAAAACTCTGGCCGCCTTGCGCGTGACCTTGGCCGCCTTGTCCGAAGTTCTGGCTGCCGGTGCCGGACGTTCCGTAAGTTCCCTGGCTACCCTGAGTGGAGCCCGTTTGGCCGTACGCGGCCGTACTGGCTTGACCTGACGTGCCCTGGCCGTGGGATCCCGGGGTGGTCGAGCCCTGCTGGCCCGAACCCGCTTGCGAACGATCGGCACTTTGCTGACGAGATGCGCTGTCGCGCGATGGATTTTCGTTGGCCATTGTTTATCCTCCAGTGAAAGACCGAGAGGCCCGAGCGATTGCACGGGCGTCGGGACGAACGATGCGATCGAGCCGTGGCGGATCCGCGCCGCGATGACGACGCGATCGCACAGTCCGCAAATCCCGTCGTTTGGAAAGCGCGCGCGGCCGAGAGTTTCGCGCGTGAGGGAGTTCGCGCTTACGCCGCGCGCAGATGCAGCCGGCTCGTCCGAGGGACGCCGGCGAGCAGGTATTCCATCTGGTCGGCGAGAATGCGACGGTTGCGCAGAATGAAGTGCTCGTGCCGGTTGGGAACGTACGGCACGTACAGCAGCGGCATGTTCGCCTGCTCGGGCGCTCGATTGCCCTTGCGCGTATTGCAGCTACGACATGCCGTGACCGAGTTCATCCACGTGTCGCGTCCGCCGCGCGAGGCGGGAACGATGTGATCGCGCGAAAGATCCCGGTACAGGAAGCGTCCGCCGCAATACGCGCACACCTGGCGGTCGCGCGCGAACAGCATCGGGTTCGTGAGACCGGGCGTGTGCGATAGCGGCCGGCCGGCGCTGCCCTTGATCGCGAGGATCGACTTCGTCGACAGTCGTGAGCGCGAGCCGTCGCGCTGCCATCCGCCGCGAAACTCGCGAACGACGGCGCCGAGCGACCACGCAACCATCTGCTTTGCGTGATAGGTGATCGCCTCCTCGAGCTCCACCCATGCCTGGGGCAGCCCGGCCATGTCCACGGTCAGGACGAGCGGGTCCATCCGGAGATTGTAATCAAATGCCGTGCCAACGGTCATCGTTCGTCCGCACGCACGGCACCTGGGCCGTTGTTACGCCGACACGAACGCGCAGATTGGCAAACCGTTCGGTGGCTCGACGTCCAAGCGCCAGTAAATCGATGTCAGCCTTTGACGCACAGCACCTGCTTCAGCGTATGCGCGACGTCGACCAGGTCCGCCTGCGCGGTCATTACCGCTTCGACGTCCTTGTACGCCGCAGGCAGCTCGTCGATCACGGCGTTGTCCTTGCGGCATTCGACGCCGGACGTCTGGGCAACCAGGTCCGCGCGCGTGAAGCGGCGGCGCGCTTCGTTACGCGACATCGCGCGACCGGCGCCGTGGCTGCACGAGTGATACGACGCCGCATTGCCCTTGCCGCGCACGATGAACGAGCGCGCGCCCATGCTGCCCGGGATGATGCCGAGCTCGCCGCGGCGCGCGGATACGGCGCCCTTGCGCGTGATCCACAGCGGTCCGCCCAGGTGGTTCTCGACCTCCGCATAGTTGTGGTGACAATTGACCGCCGATTCGCGGACCGCGATGTCGCGCGGAAAGAAACGGCGCAGCGCGTGCAACACCAGATGCATCATCACGTCGCGGTTGAGCGTTGCGTAGTCCTGTGCAAAGCGCAGGCCTTCGACATAACGGTTGAAGGCGGCACTGCCTTCGGTGAGCCACGCGAGATCGCGATCCGGCAGATGGACGTCGTCCCGTTCGGCGAGTCTTCGCGCGGTTGCGATCGACACCTCGCCGATGCGATTACCGACGTTGCGGCTTCCCGAATGCAACATGATCCAGACGCGATGCGCTTCGTCGAGGCAAAGCTCGATGAAGTGGTTTCCGCCGCCGAGCGTCCCGACCTGGTTCCAGACGCGCGCATGGTCGAACTTGCCGAGCGTAGCGACGACACCGAGTGTCGCGTAGCGCGTGCGCAGTGCGGCCATGCGGCTACGCAGATGCTCGCCGTCGGCGCCCGACCGCGTTTCGAGCACCGGGCGCGGATGCGCATCGAAGCCGACCGGCACGTCGCGTTCGATCGCCGCGCGGATCGGCGCGAGCGAGTCGGGGAGATCGTTCGCGGTGAGCGTCGTGCGCAGCGCAACCATGCCGCAGCCGATGTCGACGCCCACGGCGGCCGGAATGATCGCCCCCCTGGTGGGGATGACGCTGCCCACGGTCGCACCTTTGCCGAGATGCACGTCCGGCATGATCGCGATCGGACCACCGAGGATCGGCAGTGTCGCGAGATTCGCGATTTGCGCGCGTGCTGCATCCTCTACCGGAACGCCGGCCGTCCACATACGAACGTTGTCGACGACGGGAGGCGGCGGATTGGCGGCCGCTGCGGCTGCGCTCATTTCGATCTCGGAGGCGTCATTGGCGACGCGACGCTCTCAATATGCGGTCGCTCGCGCGAATTGCACGTGCCTACACGGAACGGCGCAGCCCGCTGTCGCGCTCGAACAGATGGCACGCGTCCCCGGCGAACGCGACGTGCACCTGCTCGCCTTCGCGGATCTGTGGCCGGTGATCGGTGCGCAGTTTGATCACCTGTCCGGCGACGTCGAGGTCGACGATCGTCGTGTCGCCGAGGTCCTCGATCAGGTACACGCGCGCGGGCAGTCCGGTGGGCGCGATACGCAGCGCCGCCGGACGCACACCGAGCGTAACCGGGCCGTCGGCGCCGAGCGAGCGGGTCATCGGCAGCTCGACACCGGCCACGTGGAGCGCGCCGCCGCGCACGTCCGCGGGGAGCAGGTTCATCGGCGGGCTGCCGATGAACGCCGCGACGATCGCGGTCGCTGGTCGCGTGAAGATGTCCTGCGGCCGTCCGACCTGCACGATGCGACCCTCCATGAACACCGCCACGCGATCGGCGATCGTCATCGCTTCTTCCTGATCATGCGTGACATAAACCGTCGTCACGCCCAGCGAACGCTGCAGCTTGCGCAGTTCGACGCGCGTTTCGAGCCGCAGCTTGGCGTCGAGATTGGACAGCGGCTCGTCGAGCAGGAACAGGCGCGGCTTGCGCACGATCGCGCGCGCGAGTGCGCAGCGCTGCTGCTGGCCACCCGACAGTTGCCCGGGCCGGCGCGCGAGCAGGTGATCGATGCGCACTTTGGTGGCGGCATCGCGTACGGCGCGCTCGACGGCGTCCGGGGACGTCGCGATCATGCGCAGCGGAAACGCGATGTTGTCGAACACCGTCATGTGCGGATACAGCGCGTAACTTTGAAAGACCATCGCGACGTCACGCTCACCGGGCTCGCGGAAGGTGACGTCGGCGCCGTCGAGCAGCACGCGACCTTCGTTCAGCGGCTCGAGACCGGCGAGGATGCGCAGCGTCGTCGTCTTGCCCGAGCCGGACGGCCCCAGCAGCGCGAAGAATTCGCCGGGTTCGATGTCGAGATCGATGCCATGCAGCGCCGTGAACGTCCCGTGGCGCTTGACGATACCGCGCATGCTGACGCGGCCCGCCGCTTCCCGCATCGGTTCACCCCGCGCACGCGTGCCCTCGCCTGGCGCGCCCGCATCGTCCCGCATGGCCGGCGCGGTCATGGGACCACGTTCGCGCTCACCGTCCGCCCTTGACGGCGCCCACCGTGAGGCCCTTGACGATGTGCCGCTGCGCGAGCAGGCCGAGCACGATCACCGGCGCCATCGCGAGCATCGCGCCGGCCGCGAGCTTCGCCCACAACGTCTGCTCGACGGAGATGAAGTTGAACATGGCGACAGTCACCGGACGGACGCGGTTGCCGCCGAGCACCACCGCAAACAGGAATTCGTTCCAGGCGTTCAGGAACACGAAGATCGTCGTCACGGCGATGCCGCCGCGCACCTGCGGAAGGATCACGTACCAGAGCGCACGCAGGCGGCCCGCGCGATCGAGCAGCGCCGCCTCCTCCATCTCGCGCGGGATGTCCTCGAAATACGACACCATCAGCCAGATCGCGAACGGCAGCGAGAACGTCAGGTAGATGACGATCAGCCCGGCGTACGTATCGAGTCCGCCGATTTTCTGCAGCACGAGGTAATAGGGAATGATCAGCCCGACCGGCGGCAGCATCTGCGTCGCGAGCACGTAGAACCCCGACGCGCGCTTGCCCGGCAGATCGAGTCGAGCGAGCGCGTACGCGGCGGGGATCGCGAAGACCAGCGTCAGCAGCGTCGACATGCCGGCGACGATCGTGCTCGACAGCAGGTTCGGCAGGATGCTCGCCGAGCCGAACAGGACGTCGCGGTAATTGCGTAGCGTCGGCTCGAAAATGACCGTCGGCGGATACGCCAGCACGTCGCGCTCGGTCTTGAACGACGTCAACAGCGCCCACAGCACCGGGAACGCCCATACGGCGAGCAACAATGCCGCCACGGCGACCAGCATCAGCGTGCGCAAGCGGCGCGCGGTCAAGGCCTGGTCGCCGCGTTACCCGCGACGGCTAAGTTCGCGCACCGCGGCGGGCCGTCGGCGCTCACGCAGCCACGGCGGCGCGGCGACGCACGCGGAACATGACGAACGACACGGCCAGCGTGATCGCGAGCAGAACGACGGCCAGCGCGGCGCCGTACCCGAGGTTGAATTCCGAGAACGACGTGCGGTACGCGTAAAGGTTCAGGATCTCGGTAGACGTACCCGGCCCGCCGCCGGTCGCCGCGAAGATCGCTGCGAACGCGGACAGCGCGATCATCGTGCGCATGATGACGACGATGACGATCGCCGGGCGGATCAGTGGCAGGGTGATATAGCGAAAGCGCTGCCACGCGCTCGCGCGATCGATGCGCGCCGCCTCGAACACATCGGGCGGCAATGCCGACAGGCTCGCGAGGATCACGAGGAACGCGAACGGCGTCCACTGCCACGTGTGGATTGCGATCACCGAAATCAGCGCGAGCTGCGGATCACCGAGCCAGTTGTGGCTGCCGAGGCCGAGCGCCCGCGTAACGACGTCGACGAGCCCGACATCCGGCGACAGCACCAGCGTACGCCAGAACAGGCCGACGACGACCGGCGCCAGCACGATGGGCAGGATCGCTGCGATCCGCAGCGTCATCTGACCGCGCGGAATGCGCAGGACAAGCAACGCGAGCGACAGGCCGAGCAGCACCTGCAGTACCACCGTGCTCGCCGTGTAGATCAGCGTCAGCCACAGCGAATGCCAGAACCGCGGATCGCCGCCCATCTTGGCGTAGTTGTCGACGCCCGCAAACCCGCCGAGCCACGGCATCGACAGGTCGATGCGCATCGCACTGTTCCACACCAGGTAGACGAGCGGCGCCGTCGTCGTGATGACGAGCGTGACGAGCGCCGGCAGGAACAGGGCGAGCGCGACGCGGCGATCCGAACCCGTGCTGCTACCCCTTGAGGATCTGGTCGATGCGCGCCTGCGCTTCGTCGAGCGCCTCCTTCGACTTCTTCTGGCCGACGAGCGCCGCCTGGATCGCGGTCGCCATCGTGTCGCCGATCGCCGGCCACTGCGGCACGCGCGGCCGCCATTCGACGTCGGTGTCCTGCTCGAGCGACGTCAACGCGGCCTCGACGAAGTTCGGCCCGATGTCCCTGGTCATCGCAACGAAGTCCGGCGATTTCCACAGCGACGTGCGATTGAGCCCCGAGCGCTTTGCGGCACCGGCGAACTTCCATGACGTGCGCGCCTGCGTTTCGGCGGAGGCAGCCCATTGAATGAACAACCACGTCGCACGCTTCTGCTTGTCGGACAGCGCCGCGTTGATCGGAAAACCCCAGTTCCAGATCGACGTCACGCGCTTGCCGGTGGGGCCTTTCGGCCAGCGCGCGAACGCGACCTTGCCGATCACCTTCGACTTTTCCGGATTCATCAGCACGGCCGCCGACGAATGCGCATCGATGTAGCAGCCGAGCGTGCCCTGCGAGAACGCGTCCGCGATGTCGGGCCAGTTCCAGTTGCGCACGGCGGGCGGCGCGTACTTCGATTCCGCGTCCACGTACCAGTCGAGCGCGCGAACCGCTTCCGGTGAGTTGACGACGATCTTCTTGCCGCTGAACCAGGTGCCGCCGAACGACTTGAACAGCGACGGGTAGATGTACATGTTCTGGCCGGCGCCCGCAAAACCGCGCAGCGCCATCCCGTACATGCGATTGGCAGGATCGTTGAGCGCGGCGGCGTTCTTCAGGAATTCGTCGAGCGTTTCGGCGGGCTTCAACCCCTTCGCGTCGTACAGGTCCTTCCGATACACCTGCACCGTCACTTCGCCGTCGTACGGAATTGCGTACGGCTTGCCCTCGTACGAATCGGCGTCGCGCCACGCCTTGAAGATGTCGTTGTAGTTGAACCATGCCGAATCGGTCAGCGCCGCGTCGTTCAGGTACTTGTCGAGCGGCTCGATCCACTTGTTCGAGACGTACAGCGGGTAGTACATCGGGTCCGTGGCCGACGTCGCGTACGTCGCGGTCTTCGACGACAGGTCGAGCATTGCCTTCTGGCGGATCTGTCCCGGCGGCACTTTCTCGAAGCGCACCTTCACACCCGACAACGCCTCGAACGTCGGGGCGATCGCGATCAGGTTGTCGAAGTAGCTCGCGGGAATGACGGCGACCGCGATCTCCTCGCCCTCGGCCTGCCGCCAGT
>JAICVH010000483.1 GCA_025935435.1 Burkholderiales bacterium | reverse complement strand
TACTACCGCGGCAAGAAAGTCGTCCGGACCAAAGCGGACGAGTGATCGTCGCACAGCGACGGTGACTGGCGTTCGTTCGAGTGTCGCGCGACGCGATCGAGCATATGCGATCGCGGCCGGTCAGCGCCCTTGACCTAGCTATTCGATCGCCGCGAGATGACCGTCACCGTAGCAGTCGATGCAATGGGCGGCGATCATGGGCCGTCCGTCACGGTCCCCGCGTGCATCGACTTTCTGCAAGGCGCTCCGGTTGCGCGCATCGTGCTCGTCGGGATTCCGGCGCGGCTCGAGGGTGCGCTCGACAAAGTGCCGGCGTCGCTCCGCGAGCGCATCACCGTCCGTGCGGCGAGCGAAGTCGTCGACATGGACGAGCCTCCTGCCGACGCGCTCCGCCGCAAGAAGGATTCGTCGATGCGCGTCGCGATCAACCTCGTGAAGGAAGGCGCCGCGCACGCGTGCGTCTCGGCGGGCAACACCGGCGCGCTGATGGCCATCGCGCGCTTCGTGCTGAAAACATTGCCCGGCATCGACCGGCCGGCGATCGCGTCGCAATTGCCGACCAAGACGGGAGACACTCTTGTTCTCGATCTCGGCGCCAATGTCAGCTGCACGCCCGAGCATCTGGTTCAGTTCGCGGCGATGGGCAGCGCGCTCGTGTCCGCAGTCAAGGGCATCGAACGGCCGACCGTCGGCCTGCTGAATATCGGCGAGGAAGACATCAAGGGCAGTGACGTCGTCAAGCAAACGGCGGAAATGCTCAAGGCGTCGAAGCTCAATTTTTACGGCAACGTCGAGGGCGACGACATCTACATGGGCACGACCGACGTCGTCGTCTGCGATGGCTTCGTCGGCAACGTGATGCTGAAGACGTCCGAAGGCCTTGCGCACATGCTCTACGAATTCCTGAAGACGGAATTCACGCGCAACCTGCTGACTCGCGCTGCGGCGGCGATCGTCTATCCGGTGCTCGCCTCGTTCAAGCGTCGCATTGACCCGCGGCGCTTCAACGGTGCAACACTCGTCGGATTGAAAGGGGTCGTCGTCAAGAGCCACGGCGGCGCCGACGCGTTTGCCTTCAAGAACGCGCTTGTGCGCGCGGCGATGGAAGTGGAGCACGGTGTGCTCGACAAGATTGCGCAACGCATCGCAGAGATGCCCCATCCACGCGCCACCGACGGTGACGCGTCCGGTCCCCTTCGCGCGCATGCATAGCCGCATCGCCGGCACCGGCCGGTATCTGCCGGAGCGCGTACTGACCAACGACGAGCTCGCGCTGAACGTTGCAACGAGCGACGAGTGGATTCGCACGCGTACGGGCATTCGCCAGCGGCACATTGCCGCCAACGGCGAGCTGACGTCCGACCTGGCACTCGCCGCCGCGCGCCGGGCGTTGGATGCGGCCTCGCTGAGCGTCGCCGAACTCGATCTGATCATCGTCGCAACCACGACGCCCGACGTCGTGTTTCCGTCGACGGCGTGCATTCTGCAAGCGAAACTCGGCGCACGCGGCGGGCCTGCATTCGACGTGCAGGCGGTGTGTTCGGGTTTCGTCTACGCACTTGCCATTGCCGACCGCATGATCACCGGCGGGCTTGCGAAGAATGCGCTGGTGGTCGGTGCCGAGATCTATTCGCGCATTCTGGACTGGTCGGACCGCGGTACGTGTGTGCTGTTCGGCGACGGGGCGGGCGCCGTCGTCCTCGTGCCGTCGGAGCGGGCTGGAATCATGTCCGCGCACCTGCACGCCGACGGTCACTACAAGGACATCCTTTGCGTTCCCGGAACCGTTGACCGGGGAGCGGTGACCGGCACGCCTTTCGTGCACATGGACGGCCATGCCGTATTCAAGTTCGCGGTGAAGGTGCTGGCCGAAGTCGCGCACGAGGCGCTTACGGCCAACCGCAAGACGACCGCCGACATCGATTGGCTGATTCCGCATCAGGCGAACATCCGCATCATGGATGCAACGGCGAAAAAGCTTGAGCTGCCGCTCGACAGGGTCATTTCGACCGTCGGCGCACATGCCAATACGTCGGCAGCATCCATTCCGCTCGCTCTGGACGTCGCCGTTCGAGACGGCCGCATTCGTGAGGGCCAGTATTTGATGCTGGTCGGCGTCGGCGGTGGGTTCACATGGGGCTCCGTGTTCGTACGGTGGTGAGGCAGCGGACTTTCGATCAGCGAAACAGGTGAATCGATGAGCGTCGCATTCGTGTTCCCGGGACAGGGTTCGCAGCAGGTCGGCATGATGGAAGGATTCGCCGACCATCCCGCCGTGCGCTCGACGTTCGCTGAAGCGTCCGAAATCCTCGGCGACGATCTGTGGCGGCTCGTGCAGCAGGGACCCGCCGATGCGCTCAATCTGACGCGCAACACCCAGCCGGTGATGCTGACGGCCGGTATCGCGGTATGGCGCGCGTGGCAGGCGCAGGCCGGCATAACCCCGGCGTTCGTCGCCGGCCACAGTCTTGGCGAGTACACAGCGCTCGTCGCGGCCGGTGCAATGCAGTTTCGTGATGCCGTGCCGCTGGTCCGCTTTCGCGCCGAAGCGATGCAGGAGGCGGTTGCCGCTGGCGTCGGCGCGATGGCCGCGATCGTGGGCGCCGATGACGCAGCGGTCATCGATGCGTGCCGCGAGGCAGCGCAAGGGGAAGTCGTCGAGCCCGTGAACTTCAACGCGCCGGGCCAACTCGTCATCGCCGGCAACCGTGCCGCCGTGGAGCGCGCCATGGCGGCCGCAAAGGCGCGGGGGGCAAAGCGCGCATTGATGCTGCCCGTTTCCGCACCGTTCCATTCTTCGCTGCTGAAGCCGGCAGCGGAGCGGCTTGCATTGCGACTCGCGCATGTCGACCTGCGGGTGCCGACGATCCCCGTCATTCACAACGTGGACGTCGAGACGCACGACACGCCGGAGGCGATACGAGC
>JAICVH010000377.1 GCA_025935435.1 Burkholderiales bacterium | reverse complement strand
GGCGGCGCAGGACGGGAAACCGTACGCAGTGTTCGCAACCGCGCCTTCGATGAACGGTTATACGTCGAAGAACGCCGCGATCACGGTGGGTGGACACAAGAAATCGCTGGCGGCGAACGCCCCCGTTGGCGTTTTCGTCGACCTGACGGTGCTCGCCGCCGCTCCGCCGCGAATGATCCGGGCCGGACTCGGCGATTCGCTGTGTCGTTCGACGGCGCAAGCGGACTGGCTGCTTTCGCACCACCTGCTGGGGACGCCGTACCGCGCCGCGCCGTTCGCCTTGCTCGCCGCGGACGAGCCTGCATTGCTGGACGAACCGGAAGCGCTGTTCCGCCGTGATCCGGAATCGATGCGCCCACTTGCACGAACGCTGATACTGAGCGGCCTCGGGATGACGCTCTGCGACGGCAGCTATCCGGCAAGCCAGGGCGAGCACCTCATCAGTCACTACATCGACATGTTCGCCCCGCCCGAACGCGCCGCTTACTTTCATGGTGAGCAGGTCGGCGTGGCCACGTTGACGATGGCCCGCATCCAGGAGAAGGTTCTCGAAGGACCGCCGCCGCGCCTGCATGCGAAGCCCATCCATCGTGAGGAGCTCGAACGCCGCTTCGGCCAGGACCTCGGAACGTCGTGCTGGCAGGAGTTCGCCACGAAGCAATGGTCGCCCGCCGCCGAGGCACGGCTCGACCGGCACCTGAACGACCACTGGAACGAGATCCGCGCAAGCGTGGGCATCGCCCTGCTGCCCGCCGAGCGCATCCATAACGCGTTGCGACGTGCCGGCTGCCCGACACGGCCGGCCGACATCGGCCTCGCGTCCGCCTTCTATGCAGAAGCGGTGCGGAATGCGCGTTATCTCCGCGATCGTTACACGTTCCTTGACCTCACGGAAGATTCCGGGCAGCACGCGCTCATGAGCGCATCCTAGGATGGGTCGGCGCAAACAACGGCTGAGCCAGCAGGATCGCCACGCGCAATTGCTCGCACTGCTGCAGCGCGACGGAACCGTGCGGATCGCGACGCTGGCCAAGGCATTCGACGTGACGACCGAGACGGCCCGGCGGGACCTCGACGAACTGGCGCAACGCGGCGCCCTCAAGCGAACCTATGGAGGCGCGGCGAGCCGCTCGCTGATCGACGAGCCCGGTATCGGCATCCGTAACCGCGCCCACGCGGCAGCGCGCGGATTGATCGCTGTCACTGCCGCGAGCATGGTCGAGTCAGGCGATGCGGTGATGATCGACTGCGGGTCGACCACCAGTCTGTTTGCCGGCGCCCTGGCCGCGCGCAACGTCCATGTAACCGTCGTGACCAATTGCCTGCCTGTCGCGAGCGCACTGGGTACCAATGCGCATTGTCGGGTCATCCTGTGCCCCGGCGACTACGTGTCGCGAGAGGCCGGCACGTTCGGCGCCGACGCGGTCGAGTTCATCCGGAGATTCAAGGCGAACAAGGCATTCATCGGCGCCGGCGGCATCACCGCCGACGGCGTGACGGACGCGGATTCGATGGGTTGCGCGATCACGCGCGCGATGATGCAGCGTTCCGACCGTACGATCCTGCTGCTCGATCAGTCGAAATACGACCTGGTGCACTTCGAGCGCGTCTGCTCGCTCGCCGATATCGACGCGCTCGTGTCCGAAGCGGCGCCGCCGAGGAAGCTCGCCGCCGGTTTGAAGGCCGCCGGTGTGCACGTTACGCTTGCAAGGGCATGACGTGCTCCCGCGCGCGGCGTACGGTGCGGCGTTCGGCGTGCCGCAGCCAAGGCGACGTGCCGAACCGCTTCCGCCGCACCGCACGGGCCGCGGCAATCGCCGCAAACCTCCATTTGGGGAACCCAACACACGGGCTTGTGAACCCCATACGTGCATGCTATCGTGGCTTTCGGGTACGGACGCTTGCCGTAGGGTTTCGCGCAGAAATCCTGCGGTCTTGCTCAGACTCCCCTGAATTCACGAGGATCGATCACATGAAGACACCATGGTCGCGACCCATCCGCTGGTTGGTGCCCGTTTTGCTGGCCTTTTGGTGCTTCGCCGCACAAGCCGGCGAGATCACCGCGTACACGTCGCTCGAGGAAGACGACGTCAAGGTCTATCTCGATGCATTTGCCAAGGCAAAGCCCGGCATCAAGGTGAATGTACTGCGGCTGTCGACCGGCGACCTGGCCGCGCGCATGCTCGCCGAGAAGGCCAATCCCCGCCATGACGTCATCTGGGGCTGGGCGGTGACGCAGATGGTCGATCCGCGCTTCCTCGAAATGGCCGAGCCGTACAAGCCCGCCGGCGTCGACAAGGTCAATCCACAGTTCAAGGATGCCGAGGGGCGATGGTTCGCCACGACCGGATATTTCGCCGGCTTCTGTGTCAACACCGAGGTCCTGAAAAAGAACAACCTGCCGATGCCCGCGTCATGGCAGGACCTGCTCAATCCTGTTTACAAGGGCCAGATCGTGATGCCGAATGCGGCGAGTTCCGGCACCGGCTACGCGCAGGTGGTGAGCTTGCTGCAGATGAAGGGAGAAGAGAAAGGCTGGCAATACCTGAAGGACCTCGACAAGAACATCGCTCAATACATCAAGTCGGGTTCGAGACCCTGCAAAGCCGCAGCAACCGGCGAATATGCGATCGGCGTTTCGTTCGCGTTCAGCGGAGTCAAGCAAATCATGGAAGGCTACCCGATCAAGCTGGTCATCCCCAGCGAGGGAGCCGGCTTCGAGACCGAAGTCAACGCGCTGATGAAGACCGCGAAGAACAAGGAGGACGCGAAGCAATTCCTCGACTGGCTGCTCACGCTCGACGCGGCGAAACTCTATGGCGAACGCTCCGAGATGTCGTCGGTACCGGGAGCCAAGGCACCCGACGCCGTGTTGAAGGCGGGCCTTCCGCCCGACGTCTCGACGGTGCTGTACAAGATGGACTTCGCGGCCTCGGCGAAGAACAAGGATCGCATCATCGCCGAGTGGAAACAGAAGATCGAGCGATAGCCTCGTCGGTCACCCGTTCGACGCGTGTACGCGGGTCCGCCGTAGCACGCGCTCGCACAGGACGCTAGACTCCCCGGCGGGAAACGGCGGCACGGTGCCGTCGGGCGCTCGCGCGGGGATCCATCCTTGTTCCTGTCGCTTCGTAACATCACCAAGCGGTTCGGCGCCGTTCTGGCGCTGGACGACGTCAGTCTCGATATCGGGGAAGGCGAGTTCATCTGCTTCCTCGGTCCTTCCGGCTGCGGCAAGACCACATTGCTGCGCGTCATCGCCGGGCTCGAGTCGCCCGATGGCGGCGACGTGATGCAGAACGGCGCGAGCCTCGTCGGCGTCCCGGCGCGCTTGCGCAATTTCGGCATCGTGTTCCAGTCGTATTCGCTGTTTCCGAACATGTCGGTGGCACGGAACATCGGCTACGGTCTGGAATGCCGCAAATGGCCGAAGGGCGCGATCGGTCCACGCATCGACGAGGTGCTGTCGCTCGTCCGCCTGCGTGACCAGGCCGGCAAGTATCCGCATCAGCTGTCGGGCGGGCAGCAGCAGCGCGTGGCGCTTGCGCGCGCGCTC
>JAICVH010000660.1 GCA_025935435.1 Burkholderiales bacterium | reverse complement strand
TGCGGTCGCCATCGCGCACGGCTATGCGCGCGTGACCGGGCGCCCGATGGCCGTCGCATTGCATGCGAACGTCGGCCTGATGCACGCAACGATGGCCATCTTCAACGCGTGGTGCGATCGCGTGCCGATGCTGTTGCTCGGCGGCGTCGGCCCGATGGACGCCGTGCACCGCCGCCCCTGGGTCGACTGGATTCATACGGCTCGCGATCTGGGCGCGCTGGTCCGTGGCTACACGAAGTGGGACGACCAGCCGGCCTCGGTGGCGGCGGCCGTCGAAGCGATGTTGCGCGCGCACCGCATCGCGCTGACCGCACCCTGCGGTCCCGTTTACGTCAATCTGGACGCGTCCATTCAGGAGCAGGTCGCAGACGACGCGCTGTCGCTGCCCTCGCTCGAGCGCTTCGCCACCGCGTCACCCACCGAGCCCGCCGCCGGCGACGTGGTGCGCGCAGCCGAGACACTAACGACCGCAAAGCGGCCGCTGATGCTGATTGGTCGCGTGTCGGCTGACATCGACGCCTGGCAGCGTCGCGTCGCGTTGGCGGAGCGGTTGGGCGCGCGAGTGCTGACCGATCTCAAGACGGGAGCGACGTTTCCGACTGCGCATCCACTGCATCCCTATCCGCCGGGTATCTTCGTCAGCGGCGACGCGACGGCGCTGATTCGTGAAGCCGACGTGATCCTCAGCCTCGACTGGATCGATCTCGCGGGCGCGCTCAAGGTTGCGTGCGGCGGCCGCTGGCCTGACGCGACGATCATCCACTGCTCGCTCGATCAATATTCGCACAATGGGTGGAGCATGGATTACCAGGCGCTGCCGCCGGCCGACATCCCCATGCTTGCCGATCCTGACGCGCTGGTGCGCGCGCTTGGCGAGTGGCTCGACCTGCAAAGGGGCGATAGCGCACGAACGCCCGCGGCGCAAAGGGACGGCGGCGCGACGACGCGCGCAACCGTCGGGGAACAGCAGCCGCGCCCCGCTGTCGCCGCGGCTGCGATGACGTCGACGAGCGACCTGTCGATCGACGACCTCGCGCGCGTCACCGTGGACACGCTCGCGCCACATCGCCCCGCGTATATTCGTCTGCCGCTGGGGTGGCCGGGCGACTGCTGCCGTTTCGCGCATCCGCTCGATTACATTGGATTCGACGGTGGGGGAGGCATAGGCTCAGGCCCGGGGATGGCCGTGGGCGCGGCACTCGCGTTGCGCGATACCGACCGGCTGCCGGTCGCGATCGTCGGTGACGGCGATTACCTGATGGGATTGACTGCGATCTGGACCGCCGTTCACTATCGCGTCCCACTGCTGCTGATCGTGGCGAACAACCACTCGTTCTTCAATGATGAACTGCACCAGGAGCGCGTCGCGCGTGCGCGCGAGCGGCCGGTCGAGAATCGCTGGATCGGCATGCGTATGAGCGATCCGCCGTTGGACCTCGCGCGACTGGCGGAGGGACAGGGCGCGATCGGACTCGGACCGGTCGGAGACGTCGACACGTATGCGAAAGCGCTGGCTTCCGCCATCGAGCAGGTCCACGCCGGTGCAATCTGCGTGATCGATGCGCAGGTGACGCCGGAATACGCGCGCGCCGTCTCTTCGGCGTTGTTGCGGCACATTCCCGGCCAGCACAAGACGAGCCCGTGAGAGGGGCGAACGACTCGATGACCGCACGTGATCCGATGCTGACCTCTTTCGCGTTACCGTCCCAACGGACGCACTACTACGGCGGTGCATGGCACGCATCTGCGTCCGCGGCGACGGTGGAAGTGCACGATCCGGCGACCGGTGCAACGCTCGGGCATGTCGCCGACGGCGGTCCCGATGACGCCGATCGGGCCGTGCAGGCTGCGCATGCCGCCTTCGCCGGGTGGCGCGACACGCCTGCACAGGAACGGGCGCGCTGCATCCGCGAGGCCTCTGCAATCCTGCGCGACCATCGCGACGAGCTGGCCTGGCTCGATGC
>JAICVH010000681.1 GCA_025935435.1 Burkholderiales bacterium | reverse complement strand
GATTTCCGACCACGGCACGCGAACGACGTGCTGTCCGACGAACCAGCGCGCGACAGCGGCCATCCATGCCGGCATCCGGCGCTGCCATGCGCCGGGCCCGATCAACAGCGCGACCGGGCGCAGCCCATGGCGCGGATCGAGTTCGAGCTCGATGTCGTCGACACATCCGCACGGCAGTTGATGCGCATCGACGACCTCGTGGTCGACGACGTCCCGCAGCAGGTGAATCGATTCGTCGCTCATCCCTGGCCACCATGCGTCATCACCAGCAGCGGAATCGCGGCCAGCGCCGCGACCGTCACGATGAACAGATACAGCCAGCCGAGCGCTTTCGCCAGCGGACCGTTGGCGTGCTCGCCCATCAGGCGCTCGTCGCTTGCCACGAGCAGCAGCGGCAAGTACGTGAACGGCAGGATGACGACCGAGAACACGATTGAGTATTCGACGATCGTGACCGGATCGACGCCGGTTTGCACGACCAGCGTGGCAAGCGCGAGCACTGCGATCCACGACAGCGTGAAACGCGACGCCTCGCGCGGCGGCCTGAATTTTCCCCACGGCCAGCCAAAGAACTGTGCGATGTTGTACGCGGAGCACAGGCCCGTCTCGATGGCCGCGCCGGCAAACGCGAAGAACATTCCTCCGATCGCAATCAGAAGACCGGCGACGCCGAAGCGTACCGCCGCGCTGGTGGCGACCAGGCCCGGCACTTGCGGCTCGATGTGGCGCGGCCCGAAGAACTGCACGCCGATCATCACGAGTGCCGCAGCGAGCAGCGAGCCCAGCACGAAGCCGACGATGACGATCAGGCGGTTGCGCGCCAGGTCCGACGGCTTCCACTTGTCTTCCACGGCGCCGGACGAATAGAAATACGTTTCATACGGCAGCATGATCGACGACACCAGCGCCACGCAGTAGTACGCATACAGTTTGTACTCCTGCGCGGACTCCAGCACCGGAACATTCGGTAGCAGCGCTGCTGCGACGTCCCCCCACACGGGATCCTCGACGATCGCGACGACGAGATAGATGACGAGCAGCAGGCCGCCCAGGCCGAACACGCGCTCGATCCACTGGAACGGCAGCATCCAGACGGCGAGCGTGAGAAATACGAAAGCGATTGCGATGAGCGCGCGGTACGGCCAGTCAGCCAGCAGCTGCCAGATCAACGCAATGCCGCCGATTTCCGCCGCACAGGTGAGCAGGTTCACTGCGATGGCTGCGAGCAGCGTCACCAGTCCGCCGTCGAAGCCGACGCGTTCGCGGATCAGACTGAAGACCGGCTGTCCGCGAACCGCAGCCACGCGACCCGCCATTTCTCCGTACACGATGATGCCGACGGTACCGAGAACGACAATCCACAGCAGTGAGTAGCCGAACTTTGCGCCGGCATTGACGGCGAACGTGAGCTCGCCGATCTCGACGAACCCACCCATCGCGGTGAGGACGCCGAGAAACAGTTCGAGGAAGTTCGTCATGCGGCGCTTACGCCTCTGCGCCGAACGATCGCGTCCTCACGCATCAGTCGGGTCTTTCGCGCCGCTCGAGAGCAATGATCTCGTCGACGATCGTACCGGCTCGCGACTCCAGCGCGCCGGCGGCAGGCGGCGAATCAGCGCTTTGCGCAAGCGCTTGTGTGACCGTGAGCAGTCGCTCGGCAGCGCGTCGCGCCGCGCCGGCGCTTTCCGAACCGCGGCGCTCCGCTTTGGACAGGTCTTCCAGAAGCGTTTCGATTCGGCGCGCAAGTTGTCCTGCCTGCGCCCGCGTATAAGTGGCCGTCGTGCGCTCGACACCCGCGTCATGCGCCACCTCGCGAACTTCCGCCGCGCGTGAACGGACATCCCCGAGCGTGATGTACAG
>JAICVH010000247.1 GCA_025935435.1 Burkholderiales bacterium | reverse complement strand
TCACGGCGAGGTGACCGACGCCGACGTCGACGTGTTCGACCGCGAACGCGTGTTCATCGAGCGTCACCTCGCGGCCATCGTCCGCGATTTTCCTGCGCTTCGCATCGTGCTCGAGCACGTGACGACGCGCGAAGCCGTGGCATTCGTCGAAGCCGCTCCTGCCAACGTGGCCGCCACCATCACGCCACAACACCTGCTGTATTCGCGGAACGCACTGTTCGCCGGCGGCCTGCGCCCTCACCTGTACTGCCTGCCGGTGCTGAAACGCGAGCGCCATCGCGAAGCGCTCGTGCACGCGGCCACGTCGGGCAGTCCGAAGTTCTTTCTCGGGACCGACTCGGCGCCGCATTCGCAGAGCGCGAAGGAACATGCGTGCGGCTGTGCGGGCTGCTATTCGGCACCGGTCGCGCTGCCGCTGTACGCGGAGGCGTTCGACCGGGCAGGCGCGCTCGACCGCCTGGAAGGATTTGCGAGTACGCATGGCGCGACGTTCTACGGGCTGCCGCCGAATCGCGACACGATCACGCTCGTACGTGAACGCTGGCGCGTACCCGAGACCCTGCCCTTCGGGGACGAGACGATCGTGCCGCTACGCGCCGGCGACGACGTGCAGTGGCGGGTCGCGGGCACAGCGCGTCCATCGCTGCCCGCGAAGTGATGCGGGCGCCGTTGCATGCGGCCTTATAATCGGACTGCGAAGCCCGCCGGATCGTCGCTGCCTTGAGTCAACGCTCGAGGGAGAGGAAAGTCCGGGCTCCACAGAGCGGGATGCCGGGTAACGCCCGGCCGCACCAGCCGATGCCTCGCGGTTTCGGCAAAGGCGAGGAACAGGGCCACAGAGACGAGTCGCTTCCCTTACGGGGAGCGGGTGAAACGCGGCAACCTCCATCCGGAGCAACGCCAAATAGGCGGACGACGACGCTGCTCGCCGAGTCCGCGGGTAGGCGGCTCGAGCCCGTCGGCAACGGCGGGCCTAGAGGAATGACGGTCATAGCGCGCGACCTCGCGCGCCGTAACAGAACCCGGCTTATAGGTGGGCTTCCACTTATTTCAGGCCGAAGTTGGCCTCTTGCGTACGAAAGTTTCGCGCGCCGGTTCGTCATGTAGACATGGCGCACGTCGGCGCGGCGCGCACGATACTTTCGTCCGGTAATTTACCGCGATCGGCTCGGGGCGGCCCGTCGCCGATCGCGCGGAAAGTTCGCCGAGCGCGTGGCTCGATCTCGCGGCTATTGCCGCTCGCCGCTCGGTGACGCGCGCGATGCGCAGCATCATCGCTTAAGACGGGTGCCTGCCTGAGGTGTTGCAGCTTTCCATTCTGGCGCTGCGAGGAACGTAGTGCCGTGACCCGCGGGTCACCCGCGTCGCCGGCGGCGCGCTTTCCCCGCATCCTTCAGAATCTCGCGTGCGGCATTGCGACCGGGAATGCCGGTGACGCCACCGCCGGGATGCGCACCGGAACCGCACAGATACAGACCTTTGATCGGCATCCGGTAATCGGCGTTGCCGAGCACGGGCCGCGCGGAAAACAGCTGGTCGAGCGCGAGTGCCCCGTGAAAGATGTCGCCGCCGGTCAGCGCGAAGTCGCGCTCGAGGTCGAGCGGCGTGAGCACGCGCCGGCCGAGCACGCTCTGCCTGAAATTCGGCGCAACCGCGTTCACCGTATCGACCATCAGGTCGGC
This sequence comes from Burkholderiales bacterium, assembly GCA_025935435.1. Classification (GTDB taxonomy): domain Bacteria; phylum Pseudomonadota; class Gammaproteobacteria; order Burkholderiales; family Casimicrobiaceae; genus VBCG01. The sequence goes on along the minus strand of JAICVH010000247.1, from coordinate 3,140 downwards.
GACCTCGTCACGATGCGCATCCCAGGTGTGACCCGGCAGTGCATCGCCGAGTCTCGGGTTCGCGTGCTGGCAGAACAGGCTCGCCACGTGCATGCCGGGCGGCGCCAGCGAATCGTCGACGACGGAGGGAATCAGCATCTCGACGATCGGCGCGCGCGACCAGCCGTGGAGCTTCGCGTCGAAATACGCACGCTCCATGTATGCGAGCGACGGTGCAACGATGATGCCGCTGCCGTGATGCGGCTGCACGGACGATCCGGGCAGGCACTTGAAATCGGGCAATGCCGATAACGCGACGTTCATCCGAAACGTGCCGGACCCGCAGCGATAACCGTCGATGCGCGTCCGAAAATCGGCGTCGAGGTGCTCTCGATCCACGAGCTGCTCGAACAGCAGCTTCGGATTGACGTTTGCCACGACGCGACGCGCCGCGATCGCTGCGCCGTCTTCGAGTTCAACACCCGCTGCGCGGCCCTGCTCGACGATCACCCGCCGCACCGGTGCGTGCGTACGAATCACGACGCCGCGCGCGATACACTCGCGCGCCATCGCCTGCGTGATCGCACCCATGCCGCCGATCGCGTGGCCCCATTGGCCACGTTCGCCGTTCACTTCGCCGAAGACGTGGTGCAGAAGCACGTACGCCGAGCCCGGAGCATACGGGCTCTGAAAGTTGCCGACGACGGAATCGAAGCCGAACGCAGCCTTGATTGGCTCCGATTCGAACCAGCGATCGAGGATGTCACCGGCGCTCTTCGTGAAGAGCTCGAGAACGTCCCGCTGACCCGCGCGATCCAGGCGACGAAAGGGCTTCGCCGATTTCCACGCATCGACGAGCGCCGCTATGCCGACGCGGTGATGCGTCCCGAGGTTCGGCGGCGTCGTGAACAACAGCTCGCGCAACACGTCGGCAACGCGCGAGAGCATCGCGTAGTAGGCAGGCAGTCGCTCCGCGTCGCGACCCGAGTACTTCGCGATTTCCGTTTGCGTCGCAGCGAGGCCACCGCCGACCTTGAGATACGCGTTGCCGCGCAACGGGAGGAAATTGGCGAGCGGTCGCTTGACGATGCGCAGCCCGTGCGCCGCCAGGTTCAGATCGGCGATCACCTGCGGCGCAAGCAGACTCACGGTATAGCTCGCCGTCGAATTCCGGAACCCGGGATGGAACTCCTCGGTGACCGCGGCGCCACCGACGATGCGCCGGCGCTCGACGACACCAACCGAGAGGCCTGCGCCTGCCAGATACGCCGCGCAGACAAGGCCATTGTGGCCGCCGCCGATCACGACGGCGTCGAGGACGGCGGGCTTCGCGGGCTTCACGGCGTGCGCATGCACGGCGCCCGGACGAGTGCGCTGGTGGAGATCAGTCGGCGAGCCCGGCCGCGACGTGCGAAAACCCGCAATCGACGTACGTGACTTCGCCGGTGATGGCGCTCGACAGCGCCGAGAAATAAAACGCCGCGACATTGCCCACTTCGTCGATCGTGACGTTGCGCCGCAGCGGCGCGGTCTGCTCGACGAAGTTCAGGATCTTCGAGAATCCCGCGATGCCCGCTGCGGCGAGCGTCTTGATCGGGCCGGCCGAAATCGCGTTGACCCGCGTGCCCTCGGGACCGAGCGCGGCAGCGAGATACCGCACGTTTGCTTCGAGGCTGGCCTTGGCGAGACCCATGACGTTGTAGTTTGCAAGCGCGCGCACGGCGCCGAGATACGTCAGCGTGACGATCGATGCATTACGCCCGCGCATCAGCGGTCGGGCGCCCTTTGCCAGCGCGGCGAGACTGTAGCTCGAAATGTCGTGCGCGGTCGCAAACGCCTCGCGCGACAGCGATTCGACGAAGTTGCCCGCCAACGCTTCGCGCGGCGCAAACGCGATCGAATGCAGCAGCCCGTCGATCGCCTGCCATTCGTGGCCGAGGCGATCGAAGAGCGCATCGATGTCGGCGTCGGATGCGACATCGCACGCAAGCAACGGACATGGGCCGAATTCCGCCGCGATCTTGGCGACGCGATCCTTGAGGTCGGCGTTCGCGTACGTGAACGCGAGTTGCGCACCCTCCCGATGACACGCGTTGGCGACACCGTACGCGATCGAGCGCGTCGAGAGCACGCCCGTGATCAGGATCCGACGACCGGCGAGAAGGGACATGTTTGCGACGCGCTCAGATCGGCGTGCAATGCATCGGCGCCGCGAGGGCCCCGAGCTTCAACGGATCCGTCACGCTCAGAATGAGGAGAACGGCGTACGCGCCGCTTCGAACACACCGCATGCGATCGCGGCGTTCGGCACATCCGGCCGCACGTCGGGCACCTCGGTTCCCGCATACAGCATGACGCTGCGCCCCGCGACACCATCGGCGCCGCGCGCGTGCAGTTTCGGAACGCGGATCTCGGCTTCGGCCCAATTTTCCGTATTCGCATACAGCTGCGGAACGAGATCCTGCGCGCGCTTCCCGGTCGCTGCCGGCGCCCACGCGGGCCCTGCGGAAAAGCCGTTCGGCGACGTACAGTTGCCTCGCTCGTGGAATGCAAGGCGATACGCGCCAGACAGGTTCATTCCCGATACCAGGACCACTGCACCGTCGCCGCGGTCGATGACCCGGACCTTTCCGGACACCGCCGATCCGCCGATCGCCCGCAGCGCAGCCTGCTGCCCCATGTCCACTTCCTTCGACGTCTCGCTCGCGGTTGATCGATCACCGAAACGAATGCCCGAGCAGCCGGCGATGAGCACCGAGAAGGCTACGACCGCCCACGCGACAAACGCAGTGTTGCCCGCGATGGCGACGCGGGTGCGCAGCGGCGGCTCGTTCGTGTCGACCGTCATCGTGCCAGGGGCGCGCGGCAACCCCATGCTGTCATGCGCGGGCGATGACGCCGCACGCGACGCGAGCCCCCGAATTGCCCGTCGGTTGCGTCTTGTAATCGTCGGGATCCTTGTGAACGATCACCGCGCGACCGACGATGTCGCTCGCGCCGCCATCGAGCGTAACCGTATCGAGCGTCACGTCGAGCGATGCATTGCCCGCGGCGTCGGCTTCGAGCATCGGCATGTCTCCTCCGTGGTGGCCGCCCGCGGCTGGGTTACCGTGCGGCGCGTTCGTCGGATTGAAATGTCCTCCTGCGCTCATCGCGTCCGC
>JAICVH010000610.1 GCA_025935435.1 Burkholderiales bacterium | reverse complement strand
GAGTGGCGACGCGCGTCGCGGGTCGTGCTCGAGGCGAACCCCAACTACCGGACGGTGCGCTTCCCCGAAAACGCGGATGCGCCACAGCAGGAGCTGGTTCGCGACATGCGGGGCAAGACGCTGCCGCAGATCGGACGGATCGAGATCAGCATCATCGAGGAATCGCAACCGGAAATCCTCGCGTTTACGCAAGGCGATCTGGACCTGATTGCACTCGGAGGAGACGACACCAAACGCGTTCTCGAGAACGGCAAGCTTCGCCCGGACCTCGCACGCCGTGGGGTGCGACACGTGCGTTTCGGCGCGCCGAGCATCACGTTCACGTATTTCAACCTCGAGGATCCCGCCGTCGGTGGTTACTCCACGCAGCAGATTGCACTGCGCCGGGCGATCGGCATGGGCTTCGATGTCGACGAGATGATCCGCGTGCTGTTCGCGGGCAACGCGCTTGCGGCGAACCAGTTGCTGCCTCCCGGCGTCAGCGGTCACGACCCATCGTTGCCGCCCAAATCGATTTACGATCCAGCGGGCGCCCGCGCCTTGCTCGACCGTTTCGGCTTCAAGGACCGAGACGGCGATGGGTACCGCGAAACGCCCGAAGGCAAGCCGCTCGTCGTCAGCCGCGGCACGCTTCCGGAATCGTGGTACCGCGAAGCAGACACGTTGTGGAAGAAGAACATGGATGCGATCGGCATCCGGATGCAGGTGCAGCAGCAGACGTTCGCCGAATTGCTCAACCTGAGCCGCAGCGGCAAGCTGCCGATGTTCAACCTTGGTTATCGATCGCTCGAGCCGTCGGGGTATCAGATCCTGCAGACGTTATGGGGCAAATCGCCGCGGGACACCAATCCGTCACAGTTTCGCCAGGCCGATTACGACGCGGCGTACGAGCAATTCCTGCGCACGCCGGCAGGGCCTGCACGCGTGGGCCTCGCGCGCAAGATGTCCGACATATCGCAGGCGTACATGCCGATGATCCTGCACACTTATGGCGTGGGCAACGTCCTGCACTACCCGTGGGTTCACGGATATTGGCCGTCGGCGTTCGGCTACTCGTGGAAGTATCTCGACGTCGACGTCGCAATGCGGAGCAAGGCGAGCGGTCCGAACAAATAGTAGCGACTCGAAGTAAGTCGCTCAGGTTTCCGTCGGAAGCGCGACGCCGAAGAGCGTCTCGCGCAGTTTGTACAAACGGTCGCGCAACTCGGCGGCGCGCTCGAACTCGAGGTTCTTCGCGGCGTCGAGCATCTGCTTCTCGACTTGTCGCAGTTCCTTCTCGAGGTCCTTCTCGGGCATCGCCGCGTACTTCGCGCGCGCCTGCGCGGCCTTCTGTTCTTTGCGCTCCTCGTCGATGTCGTAGACGCCGTCGATCATGTCCTTGATGCGCTTTTCGACGCCCTTCGGCGTGATCCCCAGCCGTGCGTTGTGGGTGATCTGCTTCGCGCGACGCCGCTCGGTTTCGCCGATGGCCGCTTGCATCGAGTCGGTCATTCGGTCGGCGTAGAGAATGGCCTTGCCGTTGATATGCCGCGATGCCCGCCCGATCGTCTGGATCAGCGACCGCTCAGCGCGCAAGAACCCTTCCTTGTCGGCATCCAGCACAGCGACGAGCGATACCTCGGGAATGTCGAGACCCTCGCGCAGCAGGTTGATGCCCACCAGCACGTGGAACTCGCCGAGGCGAAGATCGCGAATGATCTCGACGCGTTCGACGGTATCGATGTCGCTGTGCAGGTAACGCACTTTGACGCCGTGCTCGCCGAGGTAATCCGTCAGGTCCTCGGCCATTCGCTTGGTGAGCGTCGTCACCAGCACGCGTTCGTCGCGTGCGATCCGTAGATTGATCTCTGAAAGCAGGTCGTCGACCTGCGTTGCCGCGGGGCGCACTTCGAGCACCGGATCGACCAGTCCGGTTGGGCGCACGACCTGTTCGACGACCTGCCCCGCGTGCTTCCGCTCGTAATCCGCGGGCGTTGCGGACACGAAAATCGTCTGCGGAAGCAAATGCTCGAACTCGTCGAACCGCAACGGCCGGTTGTCCAATGCGGACGGCAGGCGAAACCCGAAATTGACCAGGTTTTCCTTTCGCGCGCGGTCCCCTCGGTACATGCCACCTACCTGTGGAATCGTCACGTGGCTCTCATCGATGAACATGAGTGCGCGCGAAGGCAGGTAATCGATCAGCGTGGGCGGCGGTTCGCCGGG